>JAZSJO010000073.1:0-9642 GCA_045534365.1 Eubacteriales bacterium | reverse complement strand
GGGAGCGCTATTCTTTTGCCTTTCGTTCCCGCGGAAAGAAGGAACGCGCCCATACTTGCCGCCATGCCGATACAGATGGTGGAAACGTCGCATTTGATGTACTGCATAGTATCGTAAATAGCCATACCCGCGGTTACAGAGCCGCCGGGGCTATTGATGTAGAAGGAGATATCCTTCGTGGGATCCTGAGCCTCAAGGAAAAGCATCTGTGCGACCACGAGAGAAGCGGTTGCGTCGTTTACCTCGTCGGAGAGGAAGATTATGCGGTCGTTAAGCAGACGCGAAAAGATGTCGTAGGAGCGCTCGCCGCGTCCCGTCTGTTCCACGACCATGGGAACGAGAGCGTTTCTGATAATAGAGTTATCCATTTTATATCCTCACTTTCAATAAGTATGTAGCCGAAAAAAGTATAACAATATAACAGTATGCGCCGTGCAACTTGAATTTGTTCACGGCGCGCAACTGCTTTGCTTGAATTATTCTTCAGTCTTGGTCTCTTCTGCCACGGGAGCCTCCTTAGCGGGAGCCTCTGCGGCTGCTTCCTCGGCGGGAGCCTCTGTAGCGACCTTCTTCTTTCTGGGCTTGCTTGCCTTCTTGGGAGCCTTAACGTTCTCCTTAACTACCTGCATAGCCTTTCTTACGCTTACGTCAGCCTTTACCATAGCCTCCTCTACCATACCCTTAACCTGCTCCTTGTCGATCTGGTAGGTGGTAGCGATAAGCTCGTATTCGGCGTTAAGCTCTTCCTCTGTGACCTCGATAGCCTCTGCCTTTGCGATGGTCTCGAGAGCCAAACGAGCCTTTACCTGCTTTTCAGCCTGAGGTCTCATCTGCTCGCGGAGCTTGTCAAGGTCAAGACCTGTGTACTGGAAGTAGGTCTTGAGGTCGAGACCGCTTTGACGGAGTCTGTTGTCGTAGTCACGAACGAAGTTCTCGGTCTCTGCCTCGAACATAGCCTCGGGGATCTCTGCCTCGAGCTTTTCGATAAGAGCGTCGATGATCTTCTCCTCGAACTCAGCCTCAGCCGCGTTTACGTGTCTCTTTTCGATTTTTGCCTTTATGTCAGCCTTGTATTCATCAAGAGTATCGAATTCGGAAACGTCCTTTGCGAATTCGTCGTCAAGCTCGGGAAGCTCGATCTTGGTGATCGCACCCAACTTGCACTTGAAGCAAGCTTCCTTGCCTGCAAGCTCCTCTGCGTGATAGTCTGCGGGGAAGGGTACGTTTACGTCGAACTCGTCACCGATCTTGTGACCTGCGACCTGCTCCTCAAAGCCGGGAATGAAGGAGCCGGATCCAAGCTTGAGAGAGTAGTTCTCACCCTTGCCAACCTCGAAAGCAACGCCGTCGATGTAGCCCTCAAAGTCGATCTTTGCAACGTCGCCCATCTCAGCGGGAGTCTCGTCGGTAACCTCGGTCTCGCGGGACTGTCTCTCGCGGATCATCTTTATTTCGTTTTCAACCTCTTCGTCCTTAACGGGATCAACAGCCTTAGCTATCTCAAGACCCTTGTAGCCCTCGAGCTTGCATTCAGGCTTTACGGGAACGATAGCGGAGAGAACGAGACCGTTCTCATCGATAGAAACGATATCTATTTCAGGCTGACCTACGGGATCGATTCCTGCTTCCTTAAGAGCTGCGGTATAGTTCTCGGGAATAAGGTCGTTGATAGCGTCCTCGTAGAATACGCCCGAGCCGTACATCTTCTCGATGATAGCGCGGGGAGCCTTGCCGGCTCTGAATCCGGGAACGTTGATCTTCTTGACCTGTCTGCGATATACCTTATCAACAGCCTTGTCGAATACTTCCTTTTCGACGGAGAACTCGATCTTTATCGTGCTCTTCTCGCCGACTTCCTGCTTTAACAGTTTCATTGTTTAAAACCTCCGAAGATTTTATCTAATATATTTTTTACAAAATACGTCTGCGTGTCGAAAAAACTGACGACACACATATACTTATATATTTTAACTTTTTTTTGTGATTTTGTCAAGAGTTTTTTATACTTTTAAAGGTAAAAAAGCGATATTTTTTGCGTTTTTGCGAGTGAATGCTTAAAATTAACGCTCGTCATATCTTCAAGGGATAAAAATTGAGAAAATCCGAAGAAGTAAGAGTGAATTTTATGCCTTCGTATTCAAATCTGCTCGGTTGCGAATAATAGCTGTGTATGTGACCGAAATAACAGCCTCGTATGCCGTATTCCTTAAGTGCATCGACGAACTCCTGCATCACGAAATCATTCCAGACGGGCGGAAAATGGAGAAAGACCTCTATAGGCAATCTTGCGCCGCTCTCGTCAGCCTTTTCGTCCTGCAGCTTCTTTGCCGCATCAAGGCTCAGCTTCAGTCTCGTCATTTCTCGGTTGACTATCTTGGCGTGATCGACCTCACCCACGGTCACTTGTCGGCTCTCGTCGGGAAACCAACCGCGTGTGCCGCAGATTATCCTGTCTTCGATAATATATGCGTTGTTGTAAAGTATCGACAGAGAAGAAAATCCCTTTTCTTCAAAAAAGGCGTTCATTTTGGTGGCGGTCGACCACCAGAAATCGTGATTGCCCTTACCTATAAGCTTTTTGCCGTTCAGGGAATCGAGAAATCGAAGATCGGACTCTGCCTCTTCGAGTCTCGTTGCCCAAGAGATGTCCCCGGGGATTATCACCGTGTCGTTCTCTGCGACAACGGCATTCCAATTTTTTTCTATTTTGGAGATGTAATCCTGCCAACGCGAGCCGAAGACCTCCATTGACTTGTTGGTCGTGGCGTCGGTTGACAGATGCAGGTCGGAAAGAACGAAAATTGACATAATCTACCTCAAAAAAATTCGTTTAATACGCTCGTATACGGGGCATAATACGATTGTCGGTGAAGGAGAGTTGATAATCCGCTCACCGAAGCTCATCCGCTTACCGAGACTTCGGTGAGACGGACAATTGGTTTTATGAAAGGATCATTATAATGATGAACGAATCCCAGAAGTGTGAAAAGCATATCAAGGGTATCAACTGCTCCGTGAAGAATTGCGTGTATCACGACGGTGACACCTATTGCACGGCAGAGAATATCCACGTAGGACCTAACCACGCTGAAAGAAGCGCTGACACGGTTTGCGCTACCTTCAAGTGCGAGGGCAACTGCTGAGTTGTTTTCAGTAGTGATATCGTGCTATGCACAGTGATATTCGCCGCGTGCGAGTGACATTGTGCTACGCAAAGAGTTGAAAAGAACTACGGAAACTTCCGTAGGGGAGGGACAATTTGCTTGCAAATTGTTCTTCCCGTTTTTTATTTACTTGCGTATTCCTTGACCGCTTCAAGCATATCACAGACGTCGATCACCTCGGTAAATCTTACCTCTCTCTTATCAAGATCGCGGAGAGGGTAGGTGATCTCGGTCTTGGTGTAGTCCGAGAGCATTTCGAGAGCGTCCATATCGTCCTCGGGCTTCTTGAGACCGAGAGAGCTGCAAACGTCTGCGGCAAACTTGTAGGGACTTGCCGTGGAGGCGACTACCATAGGAGTCTTGTCGCCACTCTCGGCAATATACTTTTCAGCCGCGCAGAGAGCAACGGCGGTGTGCGTGTCGGGAAGATAATTATACTTCGTGTAATATGCGTTGATAATCTCGGCGGTCTCGCACTCGTTTGCGAAATAGCCCTTGAAATTCTCGTCAATCTTTGCCTTGACGAGTGCGCTGACCTCGTAAGCACCCTTTGTCGCAAGGTCTTCCATATACTTGGCGGTGTCTTCCTTGCCTGCGGTGAAGCAGAGCAGACGCTCAAGGTTGGAGGATATGAGAATGTCCATCGAGGGAGACATAGTAAGGTGGAAGTCACGGTTGCGGTCGTATCTGCCCGTGTTCAGAAAATCGGTTAGGATATTGTTCTGATTGGATGCGCATATAAGCTTGCCGAGAGGCAGGCCCATAAGCTTTGCGAGATATGCCGCGAAAATATTACCGAAGTTACCCGTAGGAACGCAGACGTTGATCTTGTCGCCCATCGTTATCTCGCCCTTTGTGAGAAGATCGCAGTAAGCAGATACGTAGTAAACTATCTGCGGAGCGAGGCGTCCCCAGTTTATAGAGTTTGCGCTGGAGAAGAAGTATCCGTTTTCGTCAAGGAATGCAACTGCGCCCTCGTCGGAGAATATCTTTTTGACTCCGCTCTGCGCGTCGTCAAAGTTGCCCTTGATAGCGGTAACGTTCACGTTTGAGCCCGTCTGCGTTGCCATCTGCATCTTCTGGACGCGGCTGACACCGCCCGTGGGGTAGAATACCATTATCCTGATGCCGTCAACGTCCTTGTAGCCCTCGAGCGCCGCCTTGCCCGTGTCACCCGAGGTGGCAACGAGAATAAGAGCCGTGCGCTTCTCGCCAGTTTTAACGAGCGCTCGGGAGAGCAGACGGGGCATTATCTGAAGCGCCATATCCTTGAACGCGGCGGTAGGACCGTGCCAAAGCTCAAGAGAATATATACCGTCGCGAGCCTTTACAACGGGGGCCGCGCCACCGGGGAACGATTCCTCGCGGTATGCCTCGCCGCAATCGGCAAGAAGCTCGTCGTAGGTGTAATCGGAAAGGAATTTTGCGAGGATCGTCGCGGCTCTTTCGGGATAAGATTTTGAGCAGAGCGCCTCTATCTCGTCGGGAGTGAGCGTGGGTATCTCTTCGGGAACGAAAAGTCCGCCGTCTTTTGCCAATCCTTGCTTGATTATCTGTGCGGCGGAGAGGGATTCTCCAGATCTGCCGCGTGTGCTTGTGTAGTTCATCTTTTTTGCGTCCTTTATGTTATTTTAAAAATTTCTTTTTATAAATTCGTAATTGTTTTTCCAAAATATCTTGTCTATCAGCTCGTCGGAATAGCCGCGTTTAGCCATTTCATCGGCTATTGATTCGATGTCGTGAACACCCGTAAAGCCCTCGGGCAGACCTGTTCCGTCAAGGTCACAGCCCATACCGAGAACGTCTCTCGCGCCAAGCTCAAGATAACCATCGATATGTCGCATAATATCTTCAACGGTGCATTTGTCAAATACAAGCTCGTTCATATTTGAAAAATCTGCGTTGGGAGTGCCGCTGATCAGCATTTTTTTGATATGCCACGGGCAGAGATTGATGCCTACCGTGCCGCCAAGCTCTATGATCGCGTCAAGATGCTTTTTGCGAAGATTTCTCGTGTGGGGAAATACCTCGTAGCAATCAGAATGACTTGCGATAAAAGGCTTTTTATATTCGTACGCAAGCTCACAGACCTCGTCTGTGACTTGTTCGTTTGCGTGGGATACGTCGGGAACTATTCCGTATTCAAAGCATTTTTTCACTACCTCGCGTCCGAAATCGGTAAGACCGCCGCAGGCGTCGTGAGACGAGCCGATACAGGTCTCGCCGCCCCAAAGCAGAGTAAGATAGCGGACACCGCGAGCCTTCAATTCGTCAAGCCGATCGATCCTGCCGCCCAATATCCTCGCGTCCTCGACCGCAAGGAAAGCCGCGCGCTTTCCGCTCTGCCAAGCCTTTTCCATTTCGTCAAAGCTACGAACGAGGGCGACCTTGTCGTTGTGCTTTTTTACCTCGTCAAAGAGATTGTCGCTGATCCTTATAAAATCCTCAAAGCATTCGTCGTCGGTGCGGCGTTTGTTTGCCCATACCGCGAAAAATTGAGTATAGTTTTCGTATTTTTCGGCTTTTTTCAGATCGACGTGACAGTCGTTTTCATTAATGCCTTGCTTTTTATGATATAGCTCGAAGGCCGTGTCGCAATGGGTATCGATCAAAGATAAATTTTTCATATAAACACCCGTCAATGTAATTTTCTGCCTCTTGCGTCAAATGCGTTTCTTATGTGGTTGACCTTAAGCACCGTCGGCGTTTTGAATTCGCTTTTCTGTTCAAGCAAAAAGACCTCTATCACGTCGATTCGCGGTTGCTTTCCGTCGTAATAGGAATAGAGATAATCCCTCGCCGCCTTAACGGTGTTTCTACGTTTTTTAGAGTCGACCGCGCGTCCCGGAGCGCCGAAATCGCTCGATTCGGGATAGAGGCAGGAGCGCGTTTTGACCTCGACGAATACGATATAGTTGTCGTCCTCGGCGATTATGTCAAGCTCGTTTTTTGAGAGATGAAGATTTCTTTTTATTATCGTATAGCCGTTCTTTTTCAGATGATCCGCGGCGATATCCTCGCCCAATCGTCCGAGCAATTGTTTTTCGGTGTCTGCCATTATTTTTCTCCGTCTTCAAGAAATCTGATGAATTTCTTTCTGTGAATAGGGGAGGGGCCGAATTCGCGAAGCGCGTGCATATGCGCCTTGGTGCCGTAGCCCTTGTGCTTTGCTATTCCGTATTGAGGATATTCGCGGTCAAGGTCGATGCAGATACGGTCTCTCGCTACCTTTGCAAGTATCGACGCCGCCGCGATGCTCATACTCGTGGCGTCGCCCTTGACTACAGCCATAGCGGGGATCTGAAAATCGCGCGCTATATTACCGTCTATCAGAGCGAAATCTGCCTTGACCGAAAGCCCGTCAATAGCGCGGCGCATCGCAAGCAGGTCGGCTTCGAGAATATTCAGCTCGTCTATCTCCTCAACGCTTGCAGACGCTATGCAATACGCTATCGCTTCTTTACATATTATGTCAAAAAGCTTTTCGCGTTTCTTTTCGGTAAGCTTTTTCGAGTCGTTCAGCCCTTCGATAAAAAGACCGTCGGGAAGTATGCAGGCTGCCGCGAATACCGGGCCGCAAAGAGGGCCTCTGCCTGCCTCGTCGATTCCGCAGACGATTTCATAGCCCTTCTCGTGAAGAGCGGTTTCTATTGAATAATCAGGCATAACTATCCTCCGGAAGAAATGTTCAAATTTTGATTTGTCGGGGTGTTTGAATTTACGAAAATCCGTAGGGGCGATTCACACTTCGCCCGTTTCGTAGGTTTCAAATTGCTTGTTTTGTGGGACGGCGAGGCGCCGTCCCCTACAGTTTTTAACGTTCGTAAATTGGTTACCGTAGAAGGATTTTAAACGATTTTGCGGTCGTAGGGGACGACGCCCTCGACGTCCCGCATACGTTGGTTTAAAAATGTTTATTTGGTGTTGCGATCCTCACACACAAACCCTAATTCATCAATTTTACTCAAATCCTATCAAGCGTAATGCGACCTAATTTTGCCGCTCTGAACTCGTCAATGAGCATATCCGCCGTTCTCTCGGTGTTTATCTCACCGCCCGAGACGAGAAATCCTCTCTTTTTGCCGATATGGCAGAGCAGGTCGTAGTCTCCCATATCAACGAAGCTCTCGACCTCTCCGAGCTTATAGCGCGCGGCAAGCGTTTCGGGGTAGAGATTTTTCATTCTGTTGCAGTAGACCATAGCGAGAGATTCGATGTCAAGAATGTCGTCCTTGACGGCTCCCGTCAGCGCAAGGTTTTCACCCACCGTTCTGTCCTCGAATTTCGGCCAGAGGATGCCGGGCATATCGAGCAGGTCAACGCCGATTCCCGTGGATACCCATTGCTTGTCGCGGGTAACGCCGGGGCGGTTTTCGACCTTTGCCTTCTTGCCGCCCGAAAGCTTATTTATAAGAGTCGATTTTCCAACGTTGGGAATACCGAGCACCATCGCAAAGAGACGGCGACCCGTCATACCCTTGCTTTCGTATCTTTCGAGCTTCTCCTTCAGAAGAAGCTTGATCGCGGGAAGGATCTTGTTAAGTCCCTCGCCGCTTATACAGTCAACGAGAATACATTGCGTCCTCTCGGTGTTGTAATATTCCTGCCAGAGCTTGTTCTGAGCGGGATCGGCTAAGGAAGCCTTGTTGAGAATTATCAAAGAAGGCTTGTTTTCGATCAATTTCGTTATTTCGGGATTGCGCGAGGAGCGGGGAATGCGCGCGTCGAGAATCTCTATGACTACGTCAACGTTTTTGAGATTCTCGGAGATCATCCTCCTCGTTTTCGCCATATGCCCCGGAAACCATTGTATCTGTTCGGATGGCATAAAGTCACCTCATTTTCTTGAATTTTATTTAAATACCGTAAACGGACTTATCCTGAATATAGCTTTTCCGAGAATGCATCGCTCGTCAACGAAGCCCACCAGATACGAGCGCGAGTCGGTAGAGTGATTTCTGTTGTCGCCCATAACGAATATGTGCCCATCGGGAACGGTTGCGGTAAATACCGTATGTCCGTCGGCGGTCTCTGAAAGACGGCTTCTGTCAAAATATCCCACCGTATATGCGCCGCCTTCAAGATGGGTGTTCGAATCGTCGAAAAGCTCGCCGTCAACGTACACCTTTTTGTCGGTAAGGTCTATATAGACCTGCTGTCCCTCGGTGGCGATAACTCTTTTGACGAGCGGCTGCTCGAAATGTTCGTTTGCCAGATGAAACACCACTATGTCGCCCTGCTTCGGCTCGTAGAAGAGATTTGTTGTTATAAGTCTTTCGGTATCCTTCAGCGTATTGTTCATGGAACGGCCGTCAACCTGACAAAGCCTGAAGCAAAAGCTGAAGATAAGAAGCACCGAGAGGATACAGATAACGAATATCTCCACGTAGTCAAAGATAGCGCCGAGTATTTTCGCGCCCGTATGAGTTTGGCGCGCGTTGTTTTCGGGAGTGTCGTTCATATATTATCTCCGTTTGAATAGTTATTTTTCAACAAGAATATTCATTAAGGTGTGTCCCTCCGACACGTAGAGTCCCGTAGCCTTTGCGCTCTCCTCGGAGAAGGAGGAAACGCCGTTTCCGCGCTCCTTTGAGGAATAGATAAAGAAGGGAACGGGGTCTATAGTATGCGTGCGGAGACGGGTGGGAGTGGGATGGTCGGGAAGCACCATTATCTTGAAATCCTCGCCCGAGGACTTGAGGTATTCATAAACTGGACCGAGGATCTTTTCGTCGATAAGCTCGATCGAGCGCACCTTGTTCTCGGTCTCGGCTCTGTGACCGCACTCGTCGGGACCTTCAACGTGAACGTAAACGTAATCGCTTCCGTTTTTGAAGGCATCGATAGCCGCCTGAGCCTTGCCATCGTAATTTGTGTGAAGGTTGCCAGTAGCGCCCTCAACGTCGATCGACGTCATGCCCGCGCAAAGGCCGATACCTTTTATCAGGTCGACCGCGGAGATGACGGTGGCGTCAATCCCCCATTTATCCTTGAAGGAGGGAAGAGCGGGCTTTTTGCCGGGGCTCCAGAGCCAGATCGAATTTGCGGGACGGAGACCGCGCGCGCGTCTTGCTTCGTTTATTGGGTGATGATCGAGAATATCCCAGCTCGCCTTCATAACGTCGTAGAAAATCTTACCTTCCTCACCCGAGGGGAGATACTCCTTGACGCATTGACCGAGAACGTCGTGAGGGGGAGTAAAATTATAGGAATCGCTGACGTTCTCCCAAAGCAGACAGTGACGGTAGCTCACCCCCGTGTAAAAATGGCGGTCGGAGCTGCCGAGCGCCGCCTCGACAGCCTTAATTAATTCGTCTGCCTCTTCGGTGCTTATCTCGTCTGCGCTATGGTCAATGATCGTTTTTTCGTCGTAATCCTCATCCTCTGAGAGCGTTACGATATTGCAACGGAAGGCAACCTGCCTGTCGTTCATCTCAAGTCCCATACTGACCGCTTCAAGAGGAGAGCGTCCCTTTGA
>JAZSJO010000055.1:0-5092 GCA_045534365.1 Eubacteriales bacterium | reverse complement strand
ATATGAGAGGACGTACTCTTGACGATTCGTTTATAATTCTCGACGAGGCGCAGAACTGTACCCCCGGGCAGATGAAGATGTTTCTGACGCGTCTCGGCTTCAACTCCAAGGCGGTGGTCACGGGTGACCTTACCCAGACCGACCTTCCCGTAGGACAGAAGAGCGGTCTTGGCGAAGCGGTCAAGATACTTTCGGGCATCGAGGATATCGCGATACACTCCTTTACGGAGCGCGACGTGGTGAGACATAAGCTCGTGCAGAAGATAATCCTCGCTTATGAAAAATACGACCGTGAGCGCAGAGAGAGATACGCGCAGAACGAGAACAAAAAGAATAACGACAGAAAGGAAACGGACGGTAAAAAATACCGCGCCGAAAGACGATGAAAATGAAAAGAAAGATGAGTCTAAAGATATATTTTGAAAACGGACAGGAAAAGCTTCCCATTACCTATAAGCTTAAGATGCTTATGAGAGAGGCGATAGAGACAACGCTTGATTTCGAGGACTACAGAAACGTCTGCGAGGTCTCCGTGACCTTTACCGACAACGAGGGAATACGCGAGCTTAACAAAAAGTTTCGCAATATGGACAAGCCTACCGACGTGCTTTCATTTCCTCTTTTCGACTTTGAGGGAGAGAGCGAGGAGCCGCCCATCGACGAGATGATAAACAATCTGGGCGACATCGTCATCTCGCTTGAAAAGGCGAAGGAGCAGGCAGAGGAATATGGGCACTCCTTTGAGAGAGAGACGGCGTTCCTCTGCGTTCACTCGATGCTTCATCTTCTTGGCTACGACCACGAGATAAGCGAGGAAGACGATAGGGAAATGAGAGCCAGACAGACCGAAATCATGAGAATAATGGGACTTGAGGTAAAATAAGTTTCTTTAAAATTCACGAAAGGAGAGACGACCTTGAAACCGAGTGAAAGAAGAGCGCTTGAGGAAGAAAAGAGAGCGCAAAGAGAAGCGGTTGCGAGGGAAGCCGAGCTTGAAAAGGCATCCCACATAAACGATAATGGAAATACGCTCAGAAGAGCCGAGTCTTCATATTCGGACGAGGAGCAGAAGGACGACGGATATCACAGAGAGAGCTTTTTTTCGAGCCACGTAAGGCTTATTACCTTTATTATCTGTATGGCTCTGATACTTACCGTTCTCGGCCCGTGGGGCATAGATATGCTCGTTCAGCAGAGAAGGACGGAGATCTTTGGCGAGGAGGTCGAGAATAAGAAGAATATCTCTGCCGATGCGGTGATACTTTTATCGGATATGGGCTACGATATGACCTGGGATAGCCTTGCGGCCTTCAGCTATACCGATTTCAGCACCAACGACAGCTTTATCAGAGAGTACGAGGTAGCCGACACAGGTCTTGTTTTGAGAGTGGGCGGCAAGACGCTGAAGGGCTCTCCCGAATATGTGCGACTCATTAACTACCGCTCCGGTGAGTTTATCGAGGACATACGCAAAGAGGGCGTACGCGATTTCATCTGGGATAATACAAACTAAAAGGACGAAAAAGTAATGAAAAAGACAGGATTTATAGCAATAGTGGGCAGACCTAACGTGGGAAAATCCACCCTTCTCAACAGTATTCTCGGCGAGAAGGTGGCAATAGTTTCCTCTAAGCCCCAGACCACGAGAAACCGAATCATCGGAATCCATACGATAGGGGACGATCAGTTCGTCTTCCTCGATACACCGGGTATATTCAAGCCCCGTAATTCACTTGGAACTTTTATGGTCAAGACGGCGAACTCGACTATGCAGGACGCCGACGCGGTCATTCTGGTCGTCGATACGGGCAAGCCTATATCCGACATTGAGAAAAACGTTATAGCATATCTCAAGAGAGCCGAGATACCCGGCATTCTCGCGCTTAATAAGATAGACCTTTACCGCAGAGAGCAGATAGCCGAGACTATTGCCGCATACGCGTCTCTTCACGAGTTCAACGCCGTAGTGCCGATATGCGCCAAGAACGGCAAAGGCGTTGAGGAGGTGCTTGACGAGTGCAAGCCCTTCCTTCGAGAGTCGGAATTTTTCTTCCCCGAGGATATGGTCACAGATCAGTCCGAGAGACAGGTGGCGGCAGAGATAATCAGAGAAAAGCTGCTCCGCACGCTCAATAAGGAGATCCCTCACGGAATCGCAGTCGTTATTGAAGAATTCAAGGACGAGGGAAGCCTCGTCAGCATCCGTGCCGAGATATATTGCGAAAAGGCGTCCCACAAGGGAATTATCGTGGGTAAGAACGGCGAGGAGCTGAAGCGAGTAGGCTCTTATGCCCGCGCCGACCTTGAAGCCGTGCTTGGAGCGAAGGTCTACCTTAATCTTTGGGTAAAAGTCAAGGAGAATTGGCGCGATAGCCAAAGAGGAGTTACAGATTTCGGTTATTCCGAGGAATAAAACGGCTACCGTTCCGTCAGATGGTTGATAAATTGATGTTTGTCGGTGTGTTGCAACACCGTGGCGAACAAATTAAATCCATCGTTGGCGGGCTGTCGAGGGCGCCAGCCCCTACGACCCCGAAAGCACTTTCGAATTGTTCTACGGCAACAGATTTGTGAACGCTTAAAACCGTAGGGGACGGCGCCTCGACGTCCCGCTGACGAACGATTTGAATCGATGAAGTGGAGAGGTTTGCACATTTTTATCCCCCGACAAATCAAAATTTGAAACCGTTAATCATATTTAGCAAAAAATCTAAAAGGTATTGAACAATAGCGTTATTTCGACCAACATCGAAGTCGGCGGCGAGTCGCTTCCGATAACACAAATTTATTCGTATTCGCAATGCTCAATCGAAAAATGAGTAGTAAAGGAAACGCACGCGACATAGCGCGTGCTTGATGTGCGCCTCCTGCGCACGGAATTACAACCCATTTTTCGATAATACAATCAGTATTGTTCACAAAAAAATGATAGTTTACAGAGAATTAAGTTCAATAGAGCGGGAGCCTGAGATTCCCGTTAAGACGCTGTACGGCGTCAGTAATAATATAGGCGGACATTACCGTTGCGTACATATCCCGAAGCGTGACGGAGGTGTGCGTGAGCTATCCGTCCCCGACGAGATACTAAAAAAAATACAAAGACGGATACTTAATAAGCTTTTAGCTTACGAGCCCGTATCGAGATATGCGACGGGCTACAAATACGGCTCAAGCGTTCAAAGAAACGCGCAAAGACACGTTGGTAAAGATAAGATACTCAAGCTTGACATCAAAAATTTTTTTGACAGAATCCGCTATTCTACCGTAAAGGAAAAGGTCTTTCCCGAGCGTAAGTATTCCGAGCAGATAAGAGTTCTTCTCACTATGCTCTGCTATCATAAGGACTCGCTTCCGCAGGGCGCGCCCACGTCTCCCGCCATTACCAATATCATTATGCGCGAGTTTGACGAAAGGGTTGGCGATTGGTGCAGGGAGAAGGGTATCGTTTATAGCAGATATTGTGACGATATGACCTTTTCGGGCGGCAATTTTGAGGCGAGCGAGGTCAAGGCTTTTATAAGTGAGGAGCTTCGCGGAATGGGACTCTTTCTCAACGACAAAAAGACCGCCGAGATAGATTCGGGCAAAAGACAGGTGGTCACGGGAATAGTCGTGAATCAAAAGACCAACGTTCCGTCCGAATATAAGCGTAAGATAAGGCAGGAGATATATTTCTGCAAAAAATACGGAGTGGACGGGCATCTGAAAAGAATAGGATACGAAAAAACGCCCGTAAGCTACCTGCAAAGCCTTATGGGGCGGATAGCCTTCGTTTTGCAGACTTGTGCCGATAAGGAATTTTCCGACTACAAAAAATACGTGGCGGAGCTTATCAGAAATACGGAAGAGAGGGGATAGTCATGGTCTTTGCCACCGACGGATTTATAACCAAAGTGACCGACGTGGGAGCGAGCGATAAGCTTATAAATATAATTACCGCCGAGCGTGGCAGGATAGGCGTTATGGTCAAGGGCGGACGCTCTCCAAGCAGTAAGCTGACGGCTATTTCTCAGCTTTTTACATACGGAAATTTTGAAATTTACGAGAAAAACTCGATGTTTTGGCTTCGCGGCGGCTCGGTCATAAATCCATTTTACTCTCTTTCCTGCGACATCGTAAGAGTTGCCCTTGCCACCTATCTTTGTGACGTGGCGAATGAGCTTACGGACGAGGATTGCGATTGCGACGAGATATTGCCGCTCCTGCTCAACTCTGTCTATCTTTTGAGCAAGGGCGAGAAGGACGCAAGGATAATAAAGACCGTATTTGAGCTTCGCGCTATGGCGATCTCGGGCTATCTTCCCGAGCTTTCGGGATGCGCGTACTGTCACGAAAGACATTCCGAGTTTACTTATCTTGATATAATGGGCGGAAAGCTTATCTGTACCGAGTGTATGGCGAAGCGAGGCGCGAGAGTGCCTCGTATATCAAAGGAATTTGACGATATGCCCGAGACGAGCATAATCTGCGGTCTCTCACCGTCCGCGGTGACGGCGATGAGATATATCGTCGGCTCTCCCGCGAATAAGATATTTTCATTTGAGCTCAAGGATGACGCGGAGCTTGACGACCTCGTCCGCGCTGTAGAGACCTATATTTTGAATCACCTCGGTCGCGGATTTGACTCGTTGGAGTTTTATGAAAAGGTGAAATAAAGCCCAAACCGCGCCGTGAATTTTCACGGCGCGGTTTGAACTTTATAAGGAGATAAATTGCAGTTTAGCGGTGAGATGCACTTTGTGGTAGGGCGAGGGCTTGCTCACGCCGTTGCGTAAAATTTAGGCGTTCGTTTACGGGACATCGAGGGCGCCGTCCCCTACGAAAATAAACGATTATGCAAATTTTACCCGTGAAATGATATGGAAACGCTCAAAACCGTAGGGGACGACGCCTCGACGTCCCGCGAAACAAACGATTTAAATAAGCCTTTGTAACGAAAGGGGACCCCCCACTTGTGCGGTTCCCCTCTGCCAAGCCAATGGCTTGGCATTCACCCTTCGGTGGCGCTTGGGAAGGATAGGGGTATTTCGCCCTCTGCGGAGGGCGGCCGCCGATTGGGGGGGGTCCGACAAGCCTTAAATCGGATCGTAGC
>JAZSJO010000178.1:0-2203 GCA_045534365.1 Eubacteriales bacterium | reverse complement strand
TTGGTAAGGCTTCCAAGGTTAAGGAAGACCTCGCAAGAGACTAATTCTTTTCTTAAAATATCAAAGGACGGGCATGCGCCCGTCCTTTGATATTTCAGACCGTCGAAAGATATACCTACCTTTTTTGAAGTCTGTCGGCTTTTATTAAGCTTAAGATAAGCTCGGTAGCGCTCAGCTTTGCCGCCGCCGTTGCCGCGTAAGATGGAGAAAGAGAAGACGTGTATATTTCGGGGAGGCGCGAGCCCGTCGCCGTGTATGTCTGCCTGATCATCTCAAGCGCCACCGCGTCGATCTTAAAGCTATCGGACTCTATTATAAAAGCTCCCATTTCAAGCGTGAAATCAATGGCGGTCATGATCCTTGAGATCACAGCTCCCGTCTCAATGCTCGAATACGCGCTGAAATAAACCTCGTTCACCGTGGCGTCCCCCTGAAAGATCAGCCTTGAGGGATCGCACCTGAAGACGCTTTTGTCCTCGGTGACGAAAAGAGAAGTGATAACGTCCGTAAGACGTACGTAGCCGAGTCTTTTGTTTTCGGGAATGGGACAGAGACCGTAATCGAGTATCGCCGAAACGGCGTCGTCAATGCTTACGTAAAGCAGAGGGAGCGTTCCGTAAAGACTTGCGAAGACGCCGTCGATAAGCTCTCGCTGTCCTCTCTTTGCCAATCTTTTTCCGTCGTGAAGAACGCAGATCGCCGAGACGAAGCAGGAAAGCTCTTCTATATAAGCCGTGAGGCAGGATAAGCTCGAGTAAAGATAGTCCGAAAATGAAAGCTCGCTGATCATCCCTGCTTTTTTATGCATAACGCAAGTGCCGTCGCCGCAGATAACGCTTGCGGAAAAGGCGGTGTTGGAAATATCAAGCACCAGTGCCGAAAGGGCGGGATTTACCTGATAAGCGCTTGGCGAGGCGGATCTGTCCTCGCATAAGAATCCGCATTCGGTAAGAGCAGACAGTATCTTGCCCGAATACGCGGGACTTATACCTGCCGCTTCGGCTACCGTTGCCCTCGTCGGCGATCTCAAAGCAAGACAAGCCCTGACTCCGCGCTCGAAGGTCGCTTTACTCATATTTATTTCACCTTGTCCAAAAGAGTTTAGTTTCATAGCGGTTTCCTTGATTTTTGAGTTTGTAATATATATTATAAGGTAATTTGAGAAGGGTGTCAAGGAGATCGGGACGGTAAAAATGAAAATTTTTGAAAAAAGTTTGATTTTGTTGAAAAAAAGTGTTGACAAAAGCAAAAGTAAATGGTATAATAATATGCCGCATAAAAATGGCTCTTTTAAGTATGCAGTTTTTTAAGTGAAGCGGAGTTTTGCGAGAGCAAAACGGGCTTTGCGAAGCAAAGCAAGCATCGCCATCATAGCGAGACTTAATGAAAGAGAGGTGCTTTTCGTGTTTGCAATAATCGAAACCGGCGGAAAGCAGTACAAAGTAACAGAGCAGGATATTATCTTTGTTGAGAAGCTTGACTGCGAAGAAGGCGCGGAGCTCACGATCAACGAGGTCGTTGCAGTTTCTACCGATGCAGGCTTTAAGGTTGGCGCTCCCTACGTTGAGGGCGCGAGCGTTAAGGCAACCGTTGTAAAGAACGGCAAGGGCAAGAAAATCTATGTCCTTAAGTATAAGGCGAAGAAGGACTCGAAGAAGAAGATCGGTCACAGACAGCCTTACACAAAGATCCAGATCACGTCTATCGTTGGCTAATCTATGACGAAATTAGTATTTTTCCGTAGCGGAGGAGTCTTTTACGGCTTTGAGGAGCAGGGACATACGGGATACGGTAGCGAGGGCGACGATGTTCTCTGCGCCGCGCTTTCCGCAATGACGATGCTTATTATCAATACCATTGAGGTAGCTTACGCTTCCTCCGTCGATTTCACCATCGATGAAAAGACTACCAATATCCGAGTAAGATCCAAGGCCGCGCTTCCCGAATTTGAGGAGGACGAGCTGAAGAGATATGCGGTATCGGGAATCTTTCTTGCATACTATAAGCAGATCGAGGATATGCTCGAGGAATATTACGACTATTTGGACGTGTCCGTGGAGGACAGAGACTACGACGAGATCTGAGTCGTAGCAAAGATGCACGTGTGTGCGAACAAAATTTTCTAAAGAGAGGATAATATTATGGTAAGACTCAGTTTACAGTTCTTTGCTCATAAGAAGGGTGTCGGTTCTACCAAGAACGG
>JAZSJO010000199.1:0-3862 GCA_045534365.1 Eubacteriales bacterium | reverse complement strand
CTTGATAAGGACGCTTTCGAGGTTGAGGAATAATTTGAATTGAACACTTTGAGGAGCGAGCTTCGGCTTGCTCCTTTTTGCCGTTTGGGGCTTGAACTATGGAATTTTTGTGGAAGTTGGGACTTTTCGCTCTGGCAAAATGGGGCAAAAGTGGAAGTCTGAAAAGTGGAAGTTTTATATCACGATAAACACGATCAAATGTATCTGATCGAAAAGTATATCTCGTTGAAGATATATCTGACGATGCCTTACGGCGTCAGATATGCTTCAGCTCTGCTTTTTTTCTTTATCTTTAATAGCCTCGCCGCCTAAAAATCCCTTTATCAGCAAAGCCGTGACGGGGCCTATAAATATGCCCGCAAGGCCTAAAAATCTGATACCGAGATATATCGAAGCAAGAGTAGCCAGAGGGTGAAGCCCTATACTGTTTCCCACTATCTTCGGCTCTGCGATCTGGCGGATTATCAGCGAAAGACCGTAGAGGATAAGCAATCCCGTGCCGAGACGCGCGTCCGAGGTGGCAAAGGAGAATATCGCCCAGGGGACGATTACCGTACCCGTGCCGAGAATTGGCAGGATGTCGACGATCGCGATAATGATAGCCATAAGAAAGGCGTAATTTACCCTAAGAAGCGTCAGACCTATCAGCATTTCCGTAAAGGTCAGGAGCATAATAAGAAGATAAGCCTTGAGATAGCCCGTGAGCGAGGATCTTATCCTTTCCTTGACGTAGGGAAGCTTTTTTTGCCAACGCTCAGGCAGGACGCACGAGAGAGCATTGCTTATTTTATCGCGGTCAACGGCAAAATAGAAGGCGGAGATGAGCAGAGCGGCAAGAAACAGAAGAAAGGAGGGTATCTTCGTCACTATTCCGAGCGCGGCGGAGGATATAGACGCCGTCATCGAGGCGACGGTGTCCTTTAGCCCATTTACGACTGTGCCGTAAAGGTCGATATCGGTCTTCTCCCCGTCGGTCAAGGAGCTTCCCTTAAGAAAGCCCAACCGCTCGCCAAAGCCGCCGAGCTTTTCGCTTATTGCGTCAACTATCCTGCCGATTCCCTCGGGATCGTTCTCGAGCCTTGATATAAGGCTTTGAAGCTCACAAGCAAGCCTTGAAATTCCGAGATAGATAAGAAATCCTACCGCGGAAAAGACGAGGATCACCAGAATTATGGCTATAGCCTTTCTCGATATTCTCGTTTTTCTTGAAATTTTATCAGCGAGGGGGGAAATAATAGCCGCAACGGCGGCGGAGATCAGAAAGGGCGTCAAAGCTCCCAGAGCGTACTTTATAACGAGCCAGAAAAAAAGAGCCGCGCCCGCCGCGATTATGGTCACGTTGGCGGCGCGTCTGTATTCCGTGTCCATTCTATCACCTCCTTTTTATATGATTGTATGTCATCCTTCGTCCGTTTTATTTCCTCGTTTTCAAATTATTCTTGACAATTAACCCGCGCAATGTTAAAATAATATAGTATTTAAAAGCAAAGAAAGGATTTTTTGAAATGAAAAGAACAGTCAGATTACTTTGTTTTATTATCGCTATCGTTGCCTGCGTTGCTCTGGTAGCCTGCTCAGGTAAGCCCACGGGTAAGGCGGCCTACGACGCTGCCGCTACGGGTGAGGGAGTCGGCATCAGAATGTCGCTTGTAAAGGAAGAGATCGATTCTATGACCGTCTCGGATTTCGAGCCCTCCGATCAGGAGAGCGACTTCGTGCTTATAAAGGTCAAGGATTACGGTGAGATAGTCGTGGTTTTGCGCCGCGATATCGCTCCAATAACCGTTAAGAATTTCAAAAAGCTCGTCTCCGACGGATTTTTCGACGGCACGGTGTTTCATAGAGTAATGGAGAGCTTTATGATACAGGGCGGCGGATTTGAGATATTCAACGGTGAGCTTACCGAAAGACCTGCCGACAATATAAAGGGCGAATTTACCAACAACGGAGTCGCAAATAATCTTTCCCACGTCCGCGGCGTTATCTCTATGGCGAGAGTCGGCGGACAGAACGATTCGGCTTCGTCTCAGTTCTTCATAGTTCATCAGACTACCGACAGCACCTTAAATCTCGATAAGGAATACGCGACCTTTGGTTATGTCCTTGCGGGAATGGACGTGGTTGACGCCATTGCCGAGTGTGAGGTGTCGGGAAGCGCGCAGTCGCCAAGACCCGTTGAGGACGTGTTTATTGAATCCATAACCTTCGTTCAACCAAAATGACCGATAAAATTACCTTAAAGGTCGCGAATGACGATTTGCGAGCCTGCTTTCCTCGGCTTGACGAGAGAGTCAACAAGGGAGCTATGGGCAGGGTGCTTTGCGTCTGCGGCTCGTACGATAAAAACGGACTTTCGATGTGCGGAGCGGCGTATTTTTCTGCCGCGGCGGCGTACAGAACGGGCGCTGGGATAGTCGAGATATTTACCCCTCGTGAAAATTATTCCGTAATTGCACCTCTTGTTCCCGAGGCAGTATTTTCGCTTTATGGATACGACGAGCAGGTCAAGGATATATCTTCGAGGCTCGTGTCGTCCGTGAAAAAAGCCGACGCGGTGATAATCGGATGCGGACTTGGCAAGAGCGAGATCTCAAAGACTCTGGTCAAGACCGTGCTTGAAAGCGCCGACAGTCCTTTGCTTATAGATGCCGACGGATTGAATATACTCTCCGAGAACGAGAGCTTTTGGGAGCTTTTGTCGGCAGAGCAGAGAAGCAGGACGATCCTCACGCCTCATCCCGTCGAGATGAGCAGGCTTTGCGGCAGAGCGATTTCCGATATTCTCGACGACACGGTGAAAACCGCAGCCTCCTTTGCGGCAGAGAAGGGAGTTGTCTGCCTTCTCAAAGATCATAATACCGTGATATGCGACGGAAAAGAGACCTTTATCAATCAAACGGGCAACGCGGGTATGGCGACCGCGGGTATGGGTGACCTGCTTGCGGGTATCATAGGCGCGCTTCTGGCGAGAATATCCGATACCGATATTTTGCGCAGAGTTGCGGTGGGCGCGTACCTGCACGGACTTGCGGGAGATATGGCTTCGGAGCGCGTGGGGCGGTATTCGCTTGTCTCAAGTGACTTGTTGAACGAAATCAGCTCTGCGTTGAGTCATCTTTTTGCCGAAAATCAACAAAAATAAAAAAATTGCAAAAAATTTCAAAAAACTCTTGCATTTGAGAAAAAAATGTGATATTATATATAGGTGCATGCGGCGGCAGGCCTGATGTACCCTCTCAGACGGAGGGCGAGCCGTGCATCATTATGTAAAAAATTTACATGGAGGTAGAGAAAATGCCGAATATCAAATCCGCAAAGAAGCGCGTTAAGGTCATCGCAAAGAAGACACTTCAGAATAAGATGTTCAAGTCGGCTATGAAGACCGAGATCAAGAAGTTCTATGCTGCCGTTGAAACAGGTGATCTTGCAGTTGCTCAGGCAGCTTACAAGGCAGCCACCAAGAAGATCGATGTAGCCGCTGCTAAGGGCATTATCCACAAGAACGCCGCTGCTCATAAGAAGAGCCAGTTCACAAAGGCGATCAACGGAATGCAGAAGTAATTCTTCGAAATTTAATTAAAAAGTGCGCAAGCCGTCCTAACCCAACGGTGAGCTGAAAAATAAATAACGGTACGTGAGGCACTCACCCTTGCGTACCGTTATTTATTTTTAAAATTTATGCTAAAATGTGATAAATTGCAGTTTATAAGTTTCTTTTTATGTTCATTTTCTGCCCCCGTCGGCAGGAAAATTGCCTACGCTGCGCTTCGGCTCGCAAATGCGAGCATTTGCTCTCCCAAAAGAACGCCGCTTAAAGAGGGGAGAAAAAGATCTCCCCTCTTTAAGAAAACTCCCCACCTTA
>JAZSJO010000069.1:0-2973 GCA_045534365.1 Eubacteriales bacterium | reverse complement strand
CGAAAGGGTGAATTTCGGCGAAGCCGAAAGAGGGGATACCTTTGCCCTTGGGCAAAGGAGGGGAATGCTTCGCCATAGGCGAAGTTAGCAACACACAAGTGGGGTTTTTCCCTTCCGTTACAAAGTCTTATTTAAATCGTTTTCCGCTTTTCTTTTGGCGAAGTAGGCGCAAAAGAAAAGCTAACAAAAGAAAAGCGCCAAAAGGGGAGTTTCGCCGCGTGCGCGCGACGACCAACGCTCCGCGCGTTGGATCAGCGGTCGCTTTTTGAAAAAAGCGACGTAAAAACTTTCAAAAAAGCAACGCCAACAGTTCGACAAATCAAAATTTGAAAACTAAGAAAATTTAAGCGCGAGGGAGATAAGAGCGCTTTTTTCATTGAGGTCAGGCTCTTTTATGACCGCAAGCAAAAGCTTTTTCATTATGCTTCCAATCGTTTTCGGCTCGATGCCCGCTTGAAGCAGATCGTTGCCACCCACCTTTAAATCCGCGATACAGATAGCGGGCTTTTTCTTGTTTTGCGATACTATCTCTTTCGCCAATTCACTGTCCTCGCGCAAAAGCGCGGCGTCGCAGGCAAAGTTGCCGTATTTTGAGAGCATAAGACGCGCGCGGGCATCCGTATCGTCGAATTTCGAGAGAGAAGCGGAATATAATTCGTCGTCGCAGAGCAGCTTTACCTGCTTCGTTACCTCGCCCGAAAGCTTCATACAGGTAAGACTCGTCACGCCTTCGAAAAGAGAAGCGAGACGGGTGGAAAAGCGGCGGGGGAGAGAGGAGAGCTTCGCTCTCGGCATCTTTATCTCGGGGTGAATGTATTTCGCGACGTTAGTCGAGAGCAAAAGCGAGATCCCGCGGTCGGCGTGGTGCGAGAGCAGTATTTTCTCAAGCTCGACGCTCTTTCTTTCGGCAGAGACGCTCAAAAGTCGCTCCCCAAGCTTTTCCGCGGCTTCAAGGGTGCTTTTTTCGATCTCGAAATCGAGGACGGTGGCAAAGCGGAGCGCGCGGAGTATGCGGAGCGCGTCCTCGGTAAACCTCTTTTCGGCATCTCCTACGGCTCGGATAATTTTAGCCTCGATATCTTCTTTTCCGCCGAAAAGATCGAATATTTCATTTGAGAGCGGATCGCCCGCGATGGCGTTGACGGTAAAATCGCGACGGCAGAGGTCGTCGGAAAGATTTTTGGTAAATGTGACCTTGTCGGGATGGCGCGAGTCGGTGTAGCTTCCGTCGATGCGGAAGGTGGTGCATTCGTAGGTCTCGCCGTCGATAAGCAGGGTGACAGTACCGTGCTTCAGTCCCGTAGGTATCGTTCGGACACCCTCTTTTTCAAAAATCTCAAGCATTTCTTCGGGAGAGCAGTCGGTGGTCATATCCCAATCGGCAGGAATTCTGCCCATAAGCGCGTCGCGCATACAACCGCCGACGGCGTAAGCTTTGTGTCCGTTTTTTGCCAATATATCGGCTATTTTTATTACGTTTTCGGGATATTTTGGCGTCATGACCGACTCTCTCCTTACGAATTATTTCAATTATAATATTATTATACCAAAAAGCAGGAAAATGTCAAGTGGAGCTTTGCCATAAGGCGCATATTCCATCTCTTGCTATTGACAAATCGCGTAATTTATTGTATAATAAATCGGTTTGAGAGTTTTGATCAATTACAAAGGAGAGAAAAAACATGAAAACGAACGTGGCGATAATTGGTGGCGGAATAGGCGGACTTATGGCGGCGTACCGTCTTAAAGTAAACGCGCCCGAGACCGATATAATAATAATCGAGCGCGGCTTTGAGCTTGAGAAGCGTCACTGTCCCGCAGGACACAATAAGGCTTGCGTGCATTGCAAGGTCTGCTCGATAACGGGCGGATATGCGGGCGCGGGCGCTTTTTCCGACGGTAAATTCAATCTCGGAACGGCTTACGGCGGCTATATGGGCGACGAGCTTGGCGAGAGAACGGCGATGAAGTACATCGACGGCGTCGACGAGGTGCTCGAATCCTTTTCCGACGACTATCCCGAGCTTTACAAGTCAAGCGAGGAGCTGAAGCTGAAGTGTCTGCAGAACAATCTTCGTCTGCTTGATATGAACGTGCGCCATCTTGGCACGGACAAGAATTTCAAGACGATGCAGAATCTTATCAAGCACCTTGATAAGATTGGCGTAACTATGCTTTCGGGCGCGGAGTGTCTCTCGGTGGACAAGATCGCGGGCGGCTATTCTATGGCTATCCGCGCCAAGTCCGGCGACGATATAGTCGAGGCAGACAAGATAATAGTTGCGACGGGACGAAGCGGCGCGGAGTTCGTAAGCAATCTTTGCGAGAAGTTTGGAATAAACGTTAACACCAATTCGGTCGACATCGGAGTCAGAGTCGAGATGAAGGATATTATCTGGAAGGAATTTTCCGATAAGATATACGAGCCTAAGATCCTTTGCCGCACCAAGACCTTTGAGGACAGAACGAGAATGTTCTGCTTCAATCAGGGCGGTATAGTATCCGCTGAGAATAACCACGGCGTTATCACAGCGAACGGACACAGCTTTGCAGAGCCCGAAAAGAAGACCGAGAATTGCAACTTCGCTATCCTTTCGTCGATACACTTCAAGGGCAATTTCAACAAGCCCACCGAGTACGCCGAGAATATCGCGAGAAATATGAACTTTGCGGGCGACGGCAATATTATCGTTCAGAGGTTCGGCGACCTCGTTCGCGGAAGACGCACCAACGAGCACAGACTGGCGGCAAACACCGTAATTCCCACGCTCAAGGCGTTCCCCGGAGACCTGTCGATAGTGCTTCCGTACAGAGCTCTGACCAATATCATCGAGACTATCTACGCGCTCGACAAGGTCGCTCCCGGTACGGCTAATCCCGATACGCTCCTTTACGGTTGCGAAAATAAATATTACAGTATCCGTCCCGAGCATAACGGCTATTTCGAGATCATGGACGGCTGCTACCTCATAG
>JAZSJO010000169.1:0-5450 GCA_045534365.1 Eubacteriales bacterium | reverse complement strand
CTTCGCCTGCTCGACATCCCGCGAAACAAGCGATTTGAAACCTACGAAACGGGTGAAGAGTGAATCGCCCCTACGGATTTTCGTAAATTCAAACATCCCGACAAATCAAAATTTGAATATCTCGCTAAAAAGGCGCTTCCGTCAAGATCTTGACGGAAACGCCCGATATATTTTGCTAAACTGTTATCCTATAGCTCCGCCGCCCTCGTCGGCGCTTGAAAGCGGCTCGGTTGCGGCTATAGCGGCGGGCGGCTGCGGAGTGGTAAGCGGCTCTTCGGTTGAGACGCCCAGACCGAAGCTTACGGCTATTGCGTTGTTGACCTGCGTCATTACCGCGCCGTCAAGATGTCCCATTTTTTCCTTGAGCCTGCGTTTGTCAAGCGTCCTTATCTGCTCAAGCAGAATGACCGAGTCCTTCGCGAGCCCCACGCGGTCGGCGTGAATGTCGATATGCGTAGGCAGTCTCGTTTTGCCCATACGGGAGGTTATGGCGGCGGCGATGACGGTGGGACTGTAGCGGTTGCCCACGTCGTTTTGAATTATAAGTACCGGGCGCAAGCCTCCCTGTTCACTTCCCACAACCGGGCTCAGATCGGCATAAAATATATCTCCTCGTCTGATAGGCGTTATCATTTTTCGGGTATTCCTTTCGCTTTTTTGCCTTTGCGGCTTTCTGTTGATTATATTCTTGCCGCAAAAGGCGGGCGTTTAAACAAGAAAAGGAAAAATCATTGTGTTTTTTCGGAGCAAGGCTTTTGCGCTCCTGTTATCATTGTATGCTTGGGAGGGGAATAATGATATAGGCTTGTTCGGCGGGAGAGCGTACGCGCTCACTCACTATCGAGGGAGTTCTCTCAAAGAAAGAGTCTTATTTTGTCCGCGTTTATAATTTTTATACAGTAATCTTTGGCCCGATATGAGTTTCTCTTGACAAAATCGCGCGATGGGTGTATTATATATATTTGGAGGCAAATGGCTTCGGGAGGAAAAACAATTGAAATCTAAAAACAAATCGAAGAAAAATTCAAATTACGGATATAAGAAAGATATAGAATCGAAGAAGGCGACTTCGGGCGAGAAGGGCGGAAGAAGATTTTCGATAAAAAGAAAGATCCCGTTGAGTCTCGTTCTGGCTCTTGTCCTGCCGCTGACCGTCTGCTTTTTCGGCCCCTTTGAGCTGTATTGCGGAAATATAGAAGAGTTTTTGTTCTCTTTAGGCGACTTTTTTCCGCTCTGCATAGCGACGTCCGTCGCGGTATCGGCGCTTCTGTTCGCTCTCCTTCTGTTGCTTGACGGAGTAGCGTATATAGTCGGTTGCGCCATAGTGGCGTGGCTGACGATAGCGGCGTTTTTGCAAAGATATTATATGAATTCGGGCATCGACGCCCTCGTGGGCGACGGTGTGGGAACGGCCGTGGTCGACGGTTTGACCTCGGCGCTAAACGCGCTCGTGTGGATAGCAATCGGCGGCGTTGTTGCGGCGGGAGCTGTTCTTTTGGTCAGAAAAAAGAGGATAGGAGCGTTTTTTGCTGCCTCTGCCTTGCTTCTTATCGTCGTTCTTTGTATGCAGACCGTCGGCTTTGCGGCTCTATCCTTCACGAGCGACGCCTACACGCCCGTTACCGAGCGAAACGAGGCCGAGGGAGATGCGTCCGATGTTGCCGATAGCGAGAAGGTCTTGACGCACAACGGTATCAGCGAGCTTTCAAAGGGAAAGAATATAGTCTTTTTCCTGGTCGACCGATTTGACGCGAAATATTACAGAGAGATGGTAGCGGCAGAGCCTGAGTTCTTTGACTCTCTTGACGGATTTACCTATTTTGACGATTATACCAGCCTTTATTGCAGGACCTATCCCGGAGTTATGTCTATTCTTACGGGAAAGGAATACGATCCCTCCAAGAGCAAGGACAAGAATTTTAAGGACGCGTATTCCGACGGCGGACATCTTAAAACGCTTTACGAGCACGGATATAAGATAAACGTCTATTCCGAGCGAAGCTACGTTTACAACGACGCGTCGGTGATGGACGATTACGTTTCCAACGTTTCGGGCGTAAACGAATATTATATTGATAGCAAGACGGCTCTTTGCGGCGATATGCTGAGGCTTTCTCTGTCCGAGTATCTTCCCGTGTTTGCAAAGGACGCGGTCGGATATATGAGCACACCCGATTTCAACGCTCATGCAATATACAAGACGGGTGACGACGATATCTTTATGGTCGACGAGGAAAGCACCGCATTGCTTTACGAAAGATTGCAGGAAAGAGAGCTTTCGACCGTTGCGGGGGAGGGAAGATTTACCTTTATCCACCTCTTCGGCTGCCACGATACTACCAAGACCAATAAGGAAAACGTGAGAGGCACCTTTGAGCTTATCTATTCTTATATTGAAGAAATGAAGGAGCTCGGCGTTTACGAGGACGCGACTATCGTTATCACGGGCGACCACTCCGCCGCTCTCAGTGACAGTAAGCTTATCGGCGAGGCGAGCAGCCGTGACGACGGAACGAGAGTTACCGCAATGCTATTCAAGAGAAGCGGAGACGCGGGAACGCCTCTCGTGACGTCGACGGCGCAGATCTCTCAGGACGAGCTCTGGGCGACCATATACGAGTCCGAGGGACTTCTTGACGCAAAGGATGGCGACTCCTTCTTCGATATTCCCGAGGGAGAGGACAGAGAGAGAAGATATTTCTTTGAGATGTATAAGAATTCCAAAAATAACGACCTTGAGTACAATCAGCTTATCGAATATAAGATAATCGGAACGGCAAACGACGGCGACAACTGGAGCATAGTTTCAAGGACCGATATTATTAAATGATTTCGGAGAAGATATAATGAACGATATCTTATACTATATATGCATTCCTTTGGGAGTGCTTATGAAATGGTGCTGGCAGGCAGTCGGCAATTACGGCGTTGCCATATTGCTCTTCACTCTTGCCACGAAGCTCGTGCTTCTGCCGATATCGGTATGGATACACAAGAATTCCATACTGATGGTCAAGATTCAGCCCGAGATGAATTTTTTGAAGGTCAGGTATCATAACGATCCGCAAACGCTTGCCGAGGAGCAGAAAAGGCTCTTTAAAAAGGCGAAATACCGCCCGATGCTGACGCTCGTTCCTCTGGCGTTGCAGATAATACTGCTTCTTGGAGTGGTCTATATAATCAACCGCCCCTTAAGTTACCTTTTCGGCGTGGGCGAGGCATCGATCATGGATATGGCACTTGCGGCGAGCGTGAATACCGAAAGCTCGTCGTTCCAGATATATCTTATTGAGGCGATAAGAAGCGGCGCGTACGTTCTTCCCGAGGGCTTTGGGTGGCTCGGCGGAGCCGTTGAGAGCCTCGATACCTCGTTTTTTGGCTTTGAGCTGACGAGCGTACCCACGGAGGTCTGGGGAATATATATACTGATACCCCTTATCGCCGCGGCGTCCTCCTGGCTGCTATGCTTTGCGCAGAATAAGGTCAACGTGCTTCAGAGCGAGCAGGGAAACGGCAACAAATACGGCACGATGATATTTTCCGTCGCGCTGTCGCTCTATCTAGGCTGCTTCGTGCCCGCAGGTACGGCGCTTTATTGGACGGCGGGAAATATTTTCTCGGTCATTCAGCTTCTGTTGCTGAATCTGACTATCAGTCCCAAAAAGCACGTCGACTACGAGGCGCTTGAGGAGAGCCGCGCGGCACTTGCCGAGATGAAGGCAAGGGAGCCCGACAAAAAGGAGCTTCTGGAAAAAGAGAAGGCTCTCAAAAAAAGAGAAAAAGAGGATTGGAACAGATTTTTCTCGACCGTCGGAAAGCACCTCGTCATCTACTCGGAAAAGAGCGGATTTTATAAATATTTCAAGGGGCTTATCGGTGAGATCACCTCGCGCTCCAACGCGGTGATCCATTACGTTACCAACGATCCCAACGATGTCATCTTTGACGTAGCGAAGAAGAATAAGCAGATAAGGCCCTACTATATCGGGCTTAAAAAGACGATACCGCTCCTTCTGAGGCTTGAGACCGATATGGTGGTAATGACCACCCCCGATCTTGATAAATATTATCTGAAAAAGTCGGTGATGCGCAAGGATATCGAGTACGTCTATATTCCCCACGCCCTTATGAGTATGCATATGGGAATGAAGGAGGGCTCGCTCGACGCGTTCGATACGATTTTTTGCGCGGGAGAGCATATCAAGAGAGAGATGCTCGCAACAGAGAAGTATTACGAGCTTGACGAGCAAAATCTGGTCGAATTCGGTTATCCTCTTGTTGACGACCTGATATCGCTTGGCGAGGAGGAGAGAAGGACTCATAAAAAGGGCGGCAGACGCGAGATACTTATCGCGCCCACATGGAACGAGGACAATATTCTCGATTCCTGCATAGATACGATGCTTGAGGGATTGCTTTGCGACGAATATCATATCACCGTCCGTCCCCATCCCGAGTACGTCAAGAGATACGGCGACAGAATGCAGGCGATAGTTGAAAGATGGTCGGAAAGAGTAGGCGAGGGACTTACCTTTGAGCTTGATTTTTCGAGCAACAAGTCGATATATTCCTCCGATCTTATGATAACCGACTGGTCGGGAATCTCCTTTGAGTTCAGCTTTGCCACCAAGCGCCCCACGCTCTTCGTGAACACCAAGATGAAGGTGTTGAATCCAAATTGGGAGAAGATAGGATGTACGCCCATTGAGATAACGCTCCGCGACGAGATCGGTATTTCTGTCGAAAAGAAGGACGTGGAAAGTATTGCGGACGTGGTGAAGGATATGTTCTCGCGTTCGGGCGAGTTTGAGGACAAGATAGACAAGTCTCTTCACAAGGCGGTCTACAACGTGGGCAACTCCTCGGAGATCGGCGCGAAATATATACTTGACCGACTTCTTGAAGTGCAGAACAGTAGAAAAAATAAAAGATAAGGGGGATATGATATGGAATTGCTTTTAAATACCGCAATCAATTTGTTTGAAATAAATTCGCTTTATATCGACCCCACGGCGATAACTACATCGATAGTATCCGCAAGCGGAATCATAATCGCGCTTGGCGCGGCGTCAGGCGCGTTTATGAGCGTTATGACGGTCGCGGGCGCGAAGGCGGGCGCTTATCTCCATAAGGTGATGCGTTCGGTCTATAATGTCTTTTGTGTCGTTGAAAACGAGGGCAAAGAGGTTGAAGAAGATCTGAGGGTTAAGTAAATTGCAGTTTAGCGGACTCGCGGCGATGTCTTTTTTGAAAGTTTTTACGTCGCTTTTTTCAAAAAGCGACCGCCAATCCAACGCGCGGAGCGTTGGTCGCCTCCGCAGAGGCGAAACTCTTCTTTTGGCGTGTTCTTTTTGCCATGCGCGGAAGGCACTTGCGCCTCCGGCTGAGCGTAGCGAGTACAAGTTCATTTGTGCCAACAGCATCAAAGAAAAAAGCGGACAAACGATTTA
>JAZSJO010000002.1:0-9310 GCA_045534365.1 Eubacteriales bacterium | reverse complement strand
AGGGTGTTTCTTAAGAGGGGAGGATGTCGGAGCAGATTGGATAGCGTAGTCTTCCAATCGCGAAGACTTCTTCTCCTCTTAAGCGGCGTTTCTTTTGTAACTTTTCTTGTCGCTGGTGACAAGAAAAGTTAGTAAAAACATTTCGATAAACTGCAATTTATCAATCCAATTCCACAATTCACCGTAAAATCACTTTTCCTTGTTTTGCGTTCATAGGCAGTTTACAAATAAGTGATATACTTTGGAATATATTATATTTTTATATTAAGGAATCGGTGACTATGATAAAAATAGAGCACTTAACTAAAAACTACGGCTCAAATTGCGCCGTTGACGACATAAGCTTTGAGGTATCCACAGGGGAGACCGTTGGCATTCTCGGTCCTAACGGAGCGGGAAAAAGTACCACTATGAATATTCTGACGGGATATCTTTCGGCTACGGCGGGAAGAGTGTCGGTGTCGGGGATAGATATTCTTTCCGATCCTATCGGAGCAAAAAAGCTCATAGGCTATCTTCCCGAGCAGCCTCCCGTCTATCTCGATATGACCGTTGACGAGTATTTGGATTTCAACTACGAGCTGAAGGGCTGTACCCTTGAAAAGGAGGCGCATATCGCCGAGATATGCGAGGTCGTAAAGATCAGCGACGTGAGAAAGAGAGTTATCCGCAATCTTTCAAAGGGATACAGACAGAGAGTCGGCGTGGCTCAGGCGCTTATCGGCAATCCTCCCGTTATTATCTTCGACGAGCCTACGGTAGGTCTCGATCCCAAGCAGATAATCGAGATAAGAAGCCTTATAAGAACGCTTGGAAAGAACCACACCGTGCTTCTTTCCACCCATATTCTCGGTGAGGTGCAGGCGGTCTGCGACAGAATAATAATCATCAATAAGGGTAAGATAGTTGCCGACGAGAAGACCGAAAATATTACGAGAGTCGTCGAGAATAACCACAGATTCAACGTCAAGATATGCGGTCCTCAGAAGGAGGTCCTTGAGACTTTGAAGAATATGCACGGAGTTGCTTACGCGGAGCTTCTCGCGGGCAAGGACGGCGACGCAAATATCTATATGATAGAAAGCGAGCCGGGTAACGACATGCGCAAAAAGCTCTTCTTTACATTGTCGGAAAAGAGCTGGGCTATGGTGGGTCTCGAATCTCTCGGAATGAGCCTTGAGGATATCTTCATCAACGTCGTGGACAAGACCGAGAACGAAAAAGTGTCCTCGAGATATTCTTCAAGGGGACAGAAGCGTCAGAGACGCTCGTCGACTACTCTTGAAAGCGATCTTGCGGACAGTCTTGTGAAGGATGCAGAGCAGAAACGCGAGGCGTACGGCGACGCAGGGGAGCTTTGATAATTACAAATTTCATCGAAAGGATACAAAACGATGCTCGCAATATATAAAAAAGAGATGCGCTCGTATTTTATAAATCCCATAGGATACGTTTTCGCGGGGATATTCCTCGTCTTTTCCGCGCTTCTTTGCTGTTATACCACTCTGCTTTCAAAAAGCTACGATACGTCAACATATTTTACGTTTATGATATTTGCTTTCGTTATACTTATCCCTCTGCTTACGATGAGACTTTTCTCGGAGGAGAGAAAGATGAGGACGGAGCAGCTCTTGCTTACCGCTCCCGTAACGCTTACGGGAATGGTAATGGGCAAGTTTTTGGCGGCGTTTTCGATGTTTTTCGGCTGTATGATAGTCTCCTGCATCAATTTTATCCCTCTCTACGTCATAGCGGCGGCAGAGAGAGGAGCCGGTAACGGAGTTGCGTACGTTGGTCCCGTTACCGCGGAGATCGTCGGATGTATGATAGGAGTTATACTTATCGGCGCGGCGTTTATCGCAATAGGCACGTTTATCTCCTCCGTGACAGAGAATCAGCTTGCGGCGGCGATAATGACTATAGCGGTAATATTGGCTCTGGTTAGCGTGGGCCTGCTTTCGTCGTTTATAGATATATATTGGATAAGAGTTGCGCTGAGCTGGATATCCGTAATAGGACGCTTTTCGAATTTCAGCGCGGGAATATTCGATATATCCGCGCTCGTATATTTCGTTTCTCTTGCGTTTCTTTTCATATTTCTGACCGTCAGGGTTTACGAAAAGCGTCGTTGGAGCTGACAAAACGGGGTTTGTGATGAAAAATTTTGTCAAAGGAAGAAAAATGCGGTTTGGCAGCGTCGCGGTAGCGCTGACTCTGCTTATAATTGCCGCTTTGGTGATAGTCAACGTTATCGTTGCGGCGTTGGCGGGACGGTATGATTGGATGTTTATCGATATGAACTCCAATCTCGTCTATTCTATCAGCGACGAGTGCAAGGATTATCTCTCCAAGCACGTTATTCCCGAGGTTGACGCGGTGAATGACGCCAGAATAGCTGCGGGCGATGAGAGACTGCCTCTTGAGATAATTTTCTGTGATGAGAGAGGGAATATAGAGGCCGATCTGTCACAAAAGTATATACACGACTCGGTCTACGAGCTTTACGAGCTTTACGAGGGGTATTTTGAGATAGATTATTTGAATATATGGGAAAATCCCACGATCGCTCACTCTCTTGGAGTAAGCAGTACCACCGACGTCGTATGCCGCTTTGGCGACAGAGTGCAGACCGTCAATTTAGAGGATTTCTATATTTTTGAGGGTGGTGGCACTTCTCCCGTTGCGTATAACGGCGAAAAGATATTGGCGTCCTGCCTTATGAGGATCACGCAGAAGCACGAGCCTATATGCTATCTTACCGCGAATCACGGTGAGACGCTTGAGGACTACGAGCTTGTGAGAGCTATTGTTGAGGCGGGATATACGGTCGCGTTTCTTGACCTCTCGACGGGCGATATCCCCGAGGATTGCGAGCTTCTCGTGACTTACGAGCCGAAGCAGGATTTTATAGTGTCCGACGGAGTTTCGGCAATATCTGAATGTGATAAGCTTGACGCTTATATGGCGCGCGGCGGGAAATATATCGTATTTGCCTCCGCCGATACCTTCATTTCGGGCGCGCGAGAGAATTTTGAGGGCTTTCTCGCGAAATGGGGCGTTGGCTTTATGCACGAGAGCGGAGACGACGGCATTGAAAACTGTTACGTTGTAAAGGATCCCTCGAATTCGCTTACGGTTGACGGATATACCGTGGTCTCGCAGAATGCGACCGTGGGACTTGGCGGTGAGATAATGGCAGAGCTTGCAGACGGTAACGTATTCGGTAATTCCACCTGTCTGTATTTTGCCGACGGCTTTGAATATGACGGCGAGGGCAATTATATTGCCACCGTCGACGGCAGGGAAAGAATTGCATCGGCTTTGATGCTCTCACACGGAAGCGCCGAAGCCTGGGCGGGAGGCAGAGCCGTGGCGAGAGCCTCGGGCGAGCCCTTCGTGCTTATGAGCATATCAGAGCAGGCGACCGATTCGGGCGAGAAGGCTTGCGTCGTCGTTTCGGCGTCCTCTGAGTTTGCAAACGAGGCGGCTATGCAATCCTCGGTCATCGGCAACAATCGCGCTTTGACGGGCTTGCTTAAATATTTCGGAAGAGAAAACGCGCCCGCGGAGCTTGTTTTCAAGCCCTTCGGCAGCGACGAGATAGAAAGCCTTACCACTAAAACGGCGAATATATTGACCGTCATTCTGGCCGCCGTCCCCGCGATGGCTTGTGCCGTCCTTGGAGCGGTCGTGCTGGTAAGGAGAAAAAACAGATGAGATTTTGTATTTTGAGAAGGGAGGGAAAGCCGTGAACGAAAATAAATTTCCCACGGATAACGGTGAGAATGACGTTTACCGTAAAAAATCGTCAAAAAGAATAACCGTTATCACGGCTATAGTCATAGCGGCGGTGATTCTTCTCAATATCGTGTTTTCTTTGATAGGTGACGCAAGACTTTGGTATATAGACCTGACGAGAGCAAAATATATCAGCACGGATTATTCCTTCTACACCTTGACCGACGAATGCGTAGAGCTTATAGGACGCGAGGCTGTGCCTATGATAGAGCAGGTCAACAGGGAAAGGAAAGGCAGAGGGGAAGAGCCGATAAAGCTTAATATAGTTTTTTGCGCCGACAGAGACGATATAGAAAACGATCCCAAGATGCGTTATATCAGCTATACTGCCAGAGGTCTTGCGAAAAAATATTCGCACGCTATATCCGTCACGTATATTAATATGACGAAAAATCCATCGGCAGTGCAGAAATATAAAACTACCTCGGCGGCCACTATATATAATTCCGACGTTATCGTTGAATTCGGCTCGGAATATCTCGTGCAGGGAGTGAATAATTTTTTCACCGCCGACTCGACCTCAAGCGCGCCCTGGGCGTATAACGGCGAGAAAAAGCTTTCGGCTATGATCCTTTCGGTCACGAGAGCCGAGTCGCCTATCTGCGCTCTTACCTCAAATCACGGCGAGAGCCTGTTTGACGAGAACGGAGGGATCGCCGCGGAGTATACTACCTTTATAAAGCTTATAGAGGGCGCGGGTTACGAGAGCGTGGTCATCGATCTTGAAAAAGACGAGATACCCGAGAATTGCAGAATGATAGTGACCTTCGATCCCGACGAGGATTTCAAGGCGTACGGAAATCTCGGGGAGGGGAACGTTTCCGAGATAGAAAAGCTTGACAGATATCTTGACGGCGCTAATTCCTTCTTTTATATCTGCGATAAGGATACCCCGAGCTTGAAAAACCTCGAGGAGTATCTTGAGGAATGGGGCGTTGTCGTAGCAAGAGTTACCGACAACGCGGGCAATTCTGAAAATTATACCGTGATAGACGAGGTGAATTGCACCGACGCGGGTGAGGGCAGAGTTGTCGTGGGTAATTATGCTCCGGCAGGTCTTGGCGCGACGCTTACCGCCGATATGAGAGCGCGCTCTTACGCTCCGAAGGTCGTGTTTGGAAACGGAACGGCTATCCTTCCTTGCGAAAATTATATCAAGAGCTACGCGACATCCGACGAGGAAGCAGGGATTCCCGCGTACAATTATTACAGATATTATAAAAACGGCGTAGCTCGAAATATGTTCGACGTGTTTACCACGTATTCCACTGCGTCGGCACTCGTTGGAGGCGATGTTTACGAGATAGCGACCGAGCATAATCTTTTCAGGCTTATGACGGTCACGCAGGAGTCGAGAAGCGTTCAGGACGGAAGCTATGACGTCGTAAATCAGGCGTCGTACGTGTTGAGTCTGGCTTCTGCCGAGTTTTTGAGCAACGACGCGCTCGATTCCGCCGCTTACGGTAATACCGACGTTGTTTTATCGGCTCTGCGAAGCACGGGAAGCGAGGTCGTCACCGCCGACATTGACCTGAAGGTATTCTACAGCTACGGTGTTGAAAGCGAAGCGATATATCTTCGGAATAAGCCCGACGTGTGGCTATGGTGTCTTTCTCTGATACCCGTGTGCGCGGTGTTTATTACGGGAACCGTTATAACCGTTCGCAGAAAATACAGATGATACCCTTAAAAAAGGAATTTTAATATGTCAGAAGTAAATAAGAATTATAATACGGGCGACTCCGCGGTGAAGCGTATAAAGACGCGAAATATGCTCAAGCGACAGAGGATCGCCGTTGCTTTGATGATATGCGCGGTCATACTCCTTGCGGTAGCGTTGATAGCGGTCAATTATATAGTTGATATCTACGTATACGAGGATCTCGACGGTAGCGAGTATTATATCAAGAAGATAAACGGAATATATAAGCTTTGCTATAAGGACGGAGAGGTGCTTCCCACCAACTCCGAGGGATATTACCGCACGGATGAGGGAAATCTTGTGCAGATAAACTCCGCGACGGGCGAGTGGAGCAGATATGCCGTGGTCGATACGGCATATACCGAGCAGAAGTATTATTCGACCTATGTGCTTATGTATAAGGCTATGACTTATGACGCTATGTCGACGAAGGACGAGTCTGCCGTGATAGGCTCTATCGAGGTACACAATGCTCACGGAAGCTATACGTTTGAGCGGACCGAGGGAAATAATTTCAGCCTTTCGGGACACGACGGGATACAATACGATTTTGAAAAATTTGCGTCGCTTGCGGTGGTCTGCGGCGAGCCGTTAGCTTCAAGAAGGCTGGAGGAGCCCGTGAGACTTTCGGACGGAAGCATCGATCTGTCGGAATACGGTCTTACGGCTGAAAAGCGCACCGTGACCGAGCTTGACGAAAACGGAAACGAGATCGTCACCGAATACGATTACGAGCCCGCGTATTTCGTTGTGACTACTATGGCGGGTGACGTTCACAGAGTTATTATAGGTGACAAGACCGTCCCCGGAACGGGCAGATATGCGCTCTACGACGGCGGCGTCGTGATCGGCGAGGACGGTGTCCAAGAGGTATACGATCGCCGTGACACCGTATATATTCTCGGAAACACGACCAATCCTCTTGGATATTCGGGAATCGAGGACGTGCTTTTGTCAAGGGTAGAGGACATGATTACACCTATGATAGTCTATCCCTCCGAAATGTCGGATCATTTTAACGTTTCTGATTTTATAATATACGATAATATCGATTACGATGCAATTTATGATGCTTTGGTCGAAAGATTCGGTGATCCCGAAGAAATCGAGGACGGCTCTGTCGACGAGGAAGAGTTTTTAAGCTTTTATAACGAGACCTTTGAAAAATACAGCCATAAGGCTTGTCATTTTTCATATCAGGAATTGAACTCGCGTAACGGCGCGATGAACGCTCACGAGCCTTACGTGTCTCACCTTGACTATGCTGGCGGATATTATGTAAACGGCTCAAGCATCGATACCGTGCTGTATAATCTTTACGATACGGTGTTTACGGGAGTTGAGGTGCTCTCTCCCACCGAGGAGGATATAGCCGAATACGGACTTGACAGAGCGGCGTTCGTAATTTCGTATTTTTACGGTATAACTCTCGAAAACGGTGAAAAATCATATGTCCACAATTACGTGGAGGTAAGCGAGAGACAGGAGAACGGCGTATATTACGCGTATTCCTCGGACTACGATATGATCGTCGGCGTTGACGAGAGTAGCTTTGATTTTCTCGATTGGGAGGAGATCGCATGGTACGATACGGGATACATTCAGCTCAATATATCGAACGTGACCGACGTCAAGATAGAGTCTCCCGAATTCAGCGTTCACTATGAGATCGAGGACTCGGCTTCAAAGTATACGACCTATCTGGAGCAGACGGGTGACGCATTTGCAGACGGCGGAATAAATTACAGTATTAAAAAGGACTCTCAGGGCATTTACAGACTTAAGAGAGAAAATGAATTTCTTTCGCCCGTGTACAGCGGAGATTATCTCATAACGCCTTTGGTATATACGGAGGGTGTTGAACAGCCCGGGGGCTATATCTTTGCCGAAACGAGCGGCGTCGATCTTGACGGAGACGGAGAGGACGACGGAATGGCATATTATTACTATCAGATAATAAATTATCAAGGCAAATATTGCCTTGCCGCAAAGATAGCTATAGCCGACAACGCGGGCAATCTTATAGACAGCAGAACGGTGCTTGGCGAGGCATACCACACTACCGAATATTTTGTTACCAATAACGGATATCTTTACCTCGTGGAAGGCGACTCTTATACGGGAAAAGAGCTTGACCGCCTATATACCTCCGCAAACCGTGGCAGATGGGGCAAGGGAGAGCTTTTCGTCACCTCGGATGAAAGCTTCGTTTTAGTCAATACCGAAACGGGAGAATGGAGCATTATCGACGATATTTCCTGCGGTATCTATTTTGGAGATAAGCGCACGAGCCGTCTTTCGCAAAGAGCGGTGGAGATACCCGCGCAGTACGATGCCTCGGGCAAGATCAAGAGACACGCAGAGATCTTTTACCCTACTACCGACGAGAAGCTTCAGTACGATGAGGAAAGCGGCGGCATACAGGTCTATAATACCGATAGAAAGTCGTGGGAGAAGGCTACCTATAGCGATTGTACCATCGGCGTTTGGAACAAGGGCTCGTATTATAGACTTGACAGCGGAAGACTTGTGATAGTCAACGAGGAAACGGGCGACTGGGGAATCGTTACGGTCGCCACGTTTACGAGCTATATAGCGGAGATAATTGCCGACGGCGAGATATTGGATTATACGGTGAGAACGACCAATCACGCGGGCAAGGTCCGGAATTCAAGCGCTATGGATAACTTCAAGCAGTTCTACGCGGCGTTGCTTTACGCTTCTATAGAGGGAATGGCGGAGATAGACGAGAGTGAAAAGGCGGCGCTGCGCGCTCTTGATGATTTCGAGACCGATAGCGCGGAAAATCCCTGCCAGCTCAAGATAACTATAAACGCCGAGGATATCTACGGCAACAGACGCGATACGGTGTATAGATTTTACCGTTACAGTGAAAGAAAGTCCTATATTACTATAGAGGCGCTCTCTTCGCCCGACGCCCCCTCCGATCCCGAGAAGGCTTACGGAAACTTTTACGTTCTTCAGTCCTTTGTGGATAAGATAATAGAGGATGCAAAGAGAATATATAACGGGGAAGAGGTAACCTCTGTAACGAAGTATTGATCATTCGCAAACAGATATCACAAGATACCTTTGACCAAAGTTTTTGATCAAAGGTATCTTGTGAACTTAAGATGAACGCAATATAAATTTTGTGAATTTTAAAAATAAGCATTGACAACACAGATGAATTGTGATATAATATCAAAGCGTTCGCAAGAGCGGCCGTAAATGGCGGGATAGCTCAGTTGGCTAGAGCAACCGGTTCATACCCGGTAGGTCATGGGTTCAAGTCCAATTCCCGCTACCATTCAATAAAATTCCACCGCAAAAGCGGTGGAATTTATGGCCCGTTGGTCAAGCGGTTAAGACACGGCCCTTTCACGGCTGTAACATGGGTTCGATTCCCGTACGGGTCACCAAAAAGAAAAGTGGACACACAGTGTCCACTTTTTCTTTTTGTTTGGATATTGAAAGCGGGAATCGAACCCGAGAGGGCTTTTGGCGTAAAGAAAACAGTCCGGTGCGACTGTTTTTAGCCAAAAGGTGCGAAAGGCTTTGCCTTGAGCAGTGAAAGCGCAAAGCGATTTCCGATTCCCGTACGGGTCACCAGAAAAAAGCACTTGCAGTTCTGTCTGCATTCTTAGCGAAGAATCAGCAGTACGAAAACATCGGCAGAGAACTTGTTTTCTCTGCCGATTTGTGATATAATGGGGTTAACGAAAAGCCTCCCTCCGAGAGGGAGGGAGACCGCGATAGCGGTGGAAGGAGCCTGCGTGACTTTAGGTTTGCGCTAACTTTATTGTCACA
>JAZSJO010000129.1:0-2976 GCA_045534365.1 Eubacteriales bacterium | reverse complement strand
TCCTTCTTGAACCACTGTCTTATCTTCGCCTTCGCCTCACTCGTGCGAACGATATTAAGCCAATCTCGGCTCGGGCCCTTCGTTGAAGACGAGGTAAGCACCTCGACTATCTCGCCGTTCTGCACCACGCGGTCTATAGGCACTATCATTCCGTTTATCTTCGCGCCTATCATCTTGTTTCCTACCGCGGAGTGGATAGAATACGCGAAATCTATGACCGTCGCGCCTTGCGGCAGAGCTATTATGTCGCCCTTAGGTGTGAACGCGAAGACCTCGTCGTGGAATATATCGGTCTTGAGAGCCTCCATAAACTCGTCGGGATCGCGAGTGCCGTCCTCGGTCTCGATAAGCCTTGCTATCCACTCAAGCTTCTTGTCCATATCCTCCTTGCTTGACGCGCCCGACTTGTATTTCCAATGCGCCGCGATACCGTATTCCGCGATATGATGCATCTCTCTCGTTCTTATCTGCACCTCGAAGGGAATGCCGTCGCGTCCGATGACCGTAGTATGCAAGGAACGGTACATATTGGGCTTCGGCGTTGAGATATAGTCCTTGAATCTTCCCGGGATAGAGTTGAACATCTCGTGGATTATACCAAGCGCGGCGTAGCACTCAAGCTCGGTCTCAACGATTATACGCACCGCGTAAAAGTCGTATATCTCGTCGAAGCTCTTGTTCTGGTTATACATTTTCTTGTAGATACTGTAAACCGTTTTTATTCTTCCCTCAAGGGTGAAGCCTATATTGTTTTCCTTGAGCTTTTCCGTAATATCCGCTCTGATATGCTCAATGAAATTGAGGCTCATTCCGTATTTGTTCTCGATATCGCCTCTGACCTCGCCGTAGCCTATAGGGTCAAGGTGCTGAAGTCCGAGATTTTCAAGCTCCTGCTTTATCCTCTGCATACCGAGTCGGTGAGCCAGAGGCGCGTAGACGTGCATCGTCTCAAGAGCCGTGAGTCTTCTCTTATGCTCCGCCTTCGCGTCAAGCGTACGCATATTGTGAAGACGGTCGCAGAGCTTGATGAAAATAACTCTTACGTCCTTCGCCATCGCCAGAAGCATTTTACGAAGGTTCTCTATATGCTGCTCTTCCTTATCCTCGATCTCAAGCGAGACGAGCTTGGTAAGACCGTCTACGAGCAGAGCTACGTCGGCTCCGAAAAGCTTTTGTATCTCCTTGAGGTCGGTCTTGTCTGCGCAATCCTCCACCGTGTCGTGAAGCAGAGCCGCGCAGATAGAATCGGTGTCAAGCTCAAGTCCCGCGACTATCTCGGCAACCGCCAGAGGGTGCGAGATATAGGGCTCGCCGCTCGCGCGGAACTGTCCCTCGTGAAGCCCTGCCGCGTATTCGTACGCTCTTTGTATCTTTTCAAGGTCGTACTTCTTTCCCGTGATCCTCAACAGGTCAAGAAGCTTCTTGCTATTAAATTCATTGCCGTCCTTACCGACGTTGTTTACCGTATTATTATCCATAAAATTACCGCGCCTCCCCCACTATTGTAAAGGAGTCCTCAAAAAAAGTCTCTTTTTCCGTGAGCTTACGCCCCGCACTGCTTCAAAAGACGCTTATAGGTCTCCGAAAGCTCTATATTGGTTTTTGCCGCGTTCTGATATACCTCGACCGAAAGCTTGTTCTCGGTCTTCTCGTTAACTCCGCAGACCTTTATGTCGCCGAGTATCGATATCGCAAACCTCAGCTTTGCATAGTTTATGTATCTGCGCGAATATTCGCCAAGCCGTGAGCGCAGCATTCTGTAATTGAACGACGTACGTCCTATCGCCGATTCCTGCCTCAAGAACTTATATATCTCGGCAATATCGGCTCTGGTGGGCATCACGTCCTCGTCTCCGTCAAATTCCGCGCCGTCAAGTATCTCGTGATATCTTGCTATTTCGTCGTCGTAGCTTTTTGCGTAATCGCCCGAAAGCCTTATGTCCTGCGCCACGAGCTGCACCGTGGGCTGACCGCGGAAATCGTTTATGCTTATCTGACAGAGCAGGTCTACCTTCTCGCCCGGATAGAAATCAAGCTCCTCTGCCGCCGTTCCGAAGCAGACCGCTTGAAAATGTCGGTCTTTCGAGGAGAGCAGAAGCTTTGAGTGCTTGCCCGCGCCCATACCGATTATCTTGTTTACGGTAAGCTCTTTTACAAGAAAGAGAGGCGTGGGATTGGCTACGCCGAAGGGCTCAAGCAAGGCAAGCTCCTCAGCAAGCGGCATATCTATTTCAGACGGCTCTACCTCGCAATCCGCCTCGTATCTGACGCAGGAAAGGTCGTCGGTCAGATGGAGGGCGGCGTATTCGTTTATCCTTCTGCGGAACTCGTCGATATTGCAACGCTTGACCGAAAGTCCCGCCGCAAGCTCGTGTCCGCCGAAGCGAACGAGCAGATCCTTGCAATAGTCGAGGGCGTCGACGAGATTCATACCCTTGATGCTTCGTCCCGAGCCCTTGCCGATATCGTCAAGACTGCCGTCTCCCTTCGTAGCTCCGTCAAAGGAGATTAGGATAGAGGGCAGACCGAATTTTTCGGTTATTCGCGAGGAAACTATACCGATTATTCCCTGCTTCCAGGCGTCGTCGTTGATAACTATGACTCTGTCCTTCCCGAAATCGTGAGTCTCCTCGATAAGCTTGTACGCCTGCTCGGCGATAGCGTTCTCTTCCTTTTGTCTGCGAAGATTTATCTCGCAAAGCTCCGCCGCCTTCTCGTCGGCCTTTTCTTTATCGTTTTCAAGTAAAAGCTCGACCGCCTTCTCCGCGGTGCTTATTCTGCCCGCCGCGTTTATTCGGGGAGCAAGAGCAAAGCCGATAAAGCCCGCGCTTATCTTCTTCTTTTTTGGCGCATAGCTCCTGTCACCCGACGTTTTTGCCGCGGGCGCGGGATTGCTCGCCGCCTCGATAAGAGCCTCAAGACCTATTCTTTCGGTCTCGTTAAGAGCCGCAAGACCGTGTCTTACGATTATTCTGT
>JAZSJO010000172.1:0-2570 GCA_045534365.1 Eubacteriales bacterium | reverse complement strand
CCCATTGCTGTATCTCGTAGTACTCGATAAGTATGTCGGTCAGTGACTTTGCGAGAGCCTCGTTTATAGCCGCGTCTCTCTGACCTGCGTATTCAGCCGCGTCTGCCTGTATCTTCAGAACCTCAGCCTCGGCTTCTGCCTGTATCTGCGCTACGGTGGCGTTCGCCTCCGCCTGTATCTTCTGGCGCGCCGCCGCCTGTTCCTCCTCCATAGTCTTCTGCTCCTGCTCGGTCTTTGCCTTGAGAAGCGCCTGAGCCGCTACGGCTTTGTCCTCAACGGCGTTGGTGAACGCGTCGGAGAAGTCAAGATCCTCGATAGCAGTGCTTACCACGTCGATGTTGTACTCGGCAAGCTCCGCCTTGAGAAGAGTGGTTATCTCGCTCGAAAGGGTATCGCGGGAGTTGATGAGCTGCTCTGCGTCGTAATTGGCAATTACGTTCTTAACGGTCTCCTGAATTCTCGGGGACATAACTCTGTCGTAATAGTCAACGCCGATGCTCTTGTAGATATTCTGCGCGTTCTGCTTGTTTATCTGATAGTTTATCGAGTATTTGATAGAGACCTCCTGAATATCCTTTGAAAATCCCTTCATTTCAACCGTGCCCTTTTGCGTACGGTTATCCATACAAACTATTTCCTGCCAGGGCGCTTTGAACTGAACGCCTGCCTCAAGAGTCACGTCCTCGACCTTACCGAAGGTGGTGAGAATACCCGTGTGTCCCGTGGGGACGGAGGTGACGATTCCGAAGCCGATAAGAGCAAAGCAGAGAATAGCGAGCCATTGTCTCTTGTTTCGCCTCCAGCCCGTTTTCGTAACGCCGAGAGCTATCCACGCCACTACGACTGCCGCAAGTGTAAATCCTATCCATACCATAATAAAAATCCTCCTTGGTATAAATTTTCAGTTTAATTTCGTTTTGCGCGATCTTGTATCCAATCTCTTGATTGGTTGATATAATTATATCACACGGTCAAGTGATTGTCAATATGGTTTGTACTAAAATACTATACAAATCTTACTTTGTAAAATTGTATGATCTTTACAAAAATCATTCAAAAATCCTCTTTTGAAGGTTCTTGGTAGAGGGAGGGGTATGGGGAGAAGAAAACCTTCTTCCTTAAAGAAGGGGGCTCCCTCCCCATAATCCTTTATCATCTGATCTGAACGAATCCGAGCTTTTTTTGGACCTTGGAGAGAGTGCGGCGGGCAACGTAAGCGGCTTCCTCCGCGCCCTTCTTCATCTGGGCTTCGAGCTGTGATTTGTCGGACATAAAGGTATTGAACTTATCCTGAACGGGAGCGAGAGCGTCGGCGCAGACCTCGCCAACCGCCAGCTTGAAGTCGCCGTAGCCCTTTCCGTCGAACTCACGCTCGATCTCCTCGATAGTCTTGCCCGTGAAGACCGAGTAGATGGTCATAAGGTTGTTGATACCGTCCTTGCCCTCGGCGTAGCGCACGCAGGTGTCGGAGTCGGTGACGGCTCTCTTGAATTTGCGGATTATGGTGTCTCTGTCGTCGAGAATGTAGACGACGGCGTTGGTGTTCTCGTCGGATTTGCTCATCTTTTTCGTAGGATCGGCGAGAGACATGATCTTCGCGCCGCTCTTTGCCATAATAGGCTCGGGGATAGTGAAGGTGTCGGGGTAGATAGCGTTGAATCTGGTCGCGATGTCGCGGCAGAGCTCAACGTGCTGCTTCTGGTCGATGCCAACGGGAACGACGTCGGTCTGATAGAGCAGGATATCCGCCGCCATAAGCACGGGGTAGGTGAAAAGTCCCGCGTTGATGTTGTCGGCGTGCTTCTGGGATTTGTCCTTGAACTGCGTCATACGCGAAAGCTCACCAAAGCCTGTGAAGCAGTTTAAGAGCCATGCAAGCTCTGCGTGCTCCTTTACGTGTGACTGAACGTAAAGGGTGTACTTTTCGGGATCAAGACCGCAAGCCATATAGAGAGCTAAGGTCTCGTAGGTGCGGCGGCGCAGATCTGCGGGAACCTGACGGACGGTTATCGCGTGCTCGTCTACCACGCAGTAAAAGCACTTGTATTTCTCGGAATACGCGGAAAAATTCTTTATCGCGCCAAGATAGTTGCCGATAGTAAGGTTTCCGCTGGGCTGAACGCCCGAGAAGGAAACGGGAGTGTTTTGAAACATTGTTTTATCCTCACTTTAAATATATTATTTACGAATTTAAGACTGACAAATTGCAGTTTATAGGACTCTTGGCGGTGTCTTTTTAAAAGTTTCGCTCAAGCCTTTTCAAAGGCTTGTCGGAGCCGCCGCGAACGGCGGTCGCTCGTCGCAACGAGCGAAATACCCCTATCCTTCCAAAGCGCCACCGAAGGGTGAATGCCAAGCCATTGGCTTGGCAGAGGGGAACCGCACAAGTGGGGGGTTCCCCTTTCGTTACAAAGGCTTATTTAAATCGTTTGTCCGCTTTTTTCTTTGATGCTGTAGGCGCAAATGAAAATTGCCTCGCTACGCTCAGCCGGAGGCGCAAGCGCCTTCCGCGCATGGCAAAAAAGAACACGCCAAAAGAAGAGTTTTGCCTCTGCGGAGGCGACCAACGC
>JAZSJO010000090.1:0-4955 GCA_045534365.1 Eubacteriales bacterium | reverse complement strand
AAAGCGCGTCGAGCCAAACGTAGATAACGTGCTTTTCGTCAAAGGTGTGAACGCCCCATTTTGTGTTGGTACGAGTTACGCAAAGGTCCTGAAGACCGCCCTCGACCTTAAGGAAGTTGTTGACCATCTCCTTCTTTTTCGACTCGGGCTGAATGAACTCGGGGTGGCTGTCGATATGCTCCATAAGCTTATCGGCGTACTTGCTCATCTTGAAGAAGTAAGCCTCCTCCTCGGCTTTCTGAACGGGCCTGCCGCAGTCGGGACACTTGCCGCCCTCTGCCTGAGTCTCGGTGAAGAAGGACTCGCAGGGGGTACAGTACCAACCCTCATATTTTCCTTTATATATATCGCCCTGCTCGTAGAACTTCTTGAATATCTTTTTTACCGCGTCCTCGTGATAATCGTCGGTGGTGCGGATAAAGTGATCGTAATTCACGTTCATCTTGTCCCCGAGACCCCTGATCTCACCCGCAACTCCGTCAACGTACGCCTTAGGGGTGATGCCGGCCTCTTTCGCAAGATCCTCTATCTTCTGACCGTGCTCGTCGGTACCCGTGCACATAAATACGTCGAAGCCCATCTGTCTCTTATATCTTGCCATAGCGTCGGTCATTATAGCCTCGTAGGTGTTACCGAAATGAGGCTTCTTTGAAGCGTAAGCTATCGCCGTCGTGATGTAGTACTTCTCTTTGTTTGCCATTTTTCTTTACCTTACACCTGCGAATGGGCAGGTGCCTTTCATTAATTATATATGTTATATCTTTTCGCCTCGGAAGATGACTTCCTTGACGTTATATTTCCCGTCAAGCACGAGCATATTAGCCGTCTTGCCCTTCTCTATCGATCCGACGCGTTCGTCAACTCCTATCATTTTCGCAGGAGACATAGTTGCGTTATACAAAGCCTCGGCAAAGGAAATATCCGCAAAGACAGCGAGATTTTTGACTCCGTCGATAAGCTCAAGCGTACTTCCCGCAATAGCTCCCTCGTGCGTCCTCGCCTTGCCCTCCTTAACCGTCACGGGTAAGCCCGCGATGCTGTGCTCTCCGTCGGGCATACCCGTTGCCTCCATAGAGTCGGTTATAAGCACGAGCTTTTCCTTTTTCATCATATACGCAAGCTTGACCATCTCGGGAGCGATATGAAATCCGTCGGCTATTATCTCACAGAAGACCTCGGTATTCATAAGTCCCGCCGCCACGGCGCCTCCGTCTCTGTGGTGAAGAGGCGGCATGGTGTTAAAAAGATGAGTGAGCGACCGCGCTCCTCGCTCAATCGCCAGAGCTGCCTCGGCAAAGCTCGCGTTGGTGTGGGCAAGCCCCACGGTAGCGCCGCTCTCTATCGCGCTTCGGGTAAACTCTCCGTCAAAGTCAAGCTCAAGAGCCGCGCTGACGTGAACAACGCCTGCTTTTTTCATTTTTTCGGCAAGTCCTGCTATCTCGTCTCCGTCGAGCTCAGCTAAAAGATGCTCGGCGTGCGCTCCTCTTTTTGCAGGATTGAGATATCTGCCCTCAAGGTGTATTCCCAAGAAATTCTCAGCGCCCTGAGCTTTTACGTCTGCAATCTTCCCGATCGAAAAACAAAGATTTTCAAAAGTGTCGGATGCCAGGGTGGGCATAACGCCCGTCACGCCCTTTTCAAGATACGAGCGCGACATCTTCTTCATCATATCCGCGTCGGCAGAATTGAAATCGCCTCCCGCTCGTCCGTGGGTATGGATATCGATAAGTCCCGGGGCGACAAAGGTGCCGCCGAGATCCTTCCTTTCGTCAAAGTGAACGTCGGGAAGCAGCTCTCCCCAAAACACGTCACGAATGATCTCTCCGTCGGTCAAAAGAGAGCCTTGAACAAACGCTCTTTTTTTGGAATCGTAAATATTCGCGTTAACGTACAATCTTTTCAAGCTTTCCCTCTCACCGTCAAGAAATCAGGCTTTTTTTGCCTGTTTTGTAATTATTAATTTATTATATCAAAAATTTACACTTATTACAAGTACTTTCTGTCATTTTTTGATTTTTTAAATTTTAAGAGTTAAAAAACGCCTTTGGCGCATAGAAAAATCGTTAAAATTTTACCAATGTAAAAAGATGTATTAAATTGTAAAAATTGTAAAATTAGGGTGAAAATAGGTCTCATTCGTTAATAAAATATCACAATTCGCCGTTATTTTTTTATCAGTGGCATTTTTCTATAAAAATTGCAAAAAAATCCACCTCGATTTTCGTACACAATTTACATTTCAATTTTAATAACCCTCTTGCATTTTTTTGATTTTTTTGCTATAATAGATGATGTAAGACGATGTTTACCGTTTTTTCAATATTACGGTAACTGTCAAAAACGCATTTCAAAAAATTCAATATGCGTCGTTCTGCCGCAAAGCGTGGCGGAACGCGAAGAAAGGAACGGTCCAGACAATATGAAAATTCTGGTAATCAACGCCGGAAGCAGCTCGCTCAAATATCAGCTTTTCGATATGGAGAGCGGCAAGGTTTTGGCAAAGGGTCTTTGTGAAAAGATAGGTCTTACCGGCACTATCACTCACAAGCGTCCCGGAAAAGAAAGCTACGAAGCAGACTATCCGATGCCTACTCACAACGAAGCTATCGCTCTCGTTCTCAAGCTTCTTACCGATCCCGAGCTCGGAGTAATCTCCAGCGTCGACGAGATAAGCGCGGTAGGTCACCGCTTTGCTCACGGCGGCAAGCTTTCCAAGTCCTGCGTCCTCGGCGAGGAAGAGATCAAGTACATCGAATCGATCATCCCCATCAATCCTCTTCACGGCCCTCCCGCTCTCAAGGGCGTTGCCGCTTGTAAGGCTCTGATGGATAAGATCCCTCACGTCGGCGTATTCGACACCTCCTTCTACTCCGAGTTCGAGCCCAAGTCCTACATCTATCCCCTTCCCTACGAGTGGTACGAGAAATACGGCGTTCGCCGTTACGGCTTCCACGGAACCTCTCACCGCTTCGTTTCGACGAAGGCTTGTGAGTTCCTGGGACTTGATTATAACAAGACGAAGATAATTTCCTGCCATATCGGCTCGGGCTCTTCTATCACCGCGGTCGATTGCGGTAAGGCTGTCGACACCTCTATGGGCTTCACCCCTCAGGAAGGTCTTCCTATGGGTACCAGATGCGGAACCATCGACCCCTCTATCATCGAGTACGTTTGCAAGCAGAGCGGCATGACCGTTTCCGAAGTAAACGACGCGCTCAACAAGAAGTCGGGTCTTCTCGGCGTTTCGGGCGTTTCGAACGACGCGCGCTACGTCTGGGCGGCTGCTGACGAGGGCAACGAGAGAGCAAAGCTCGCTATGGACCTTCTCGTTCACAACGCAAAGAAGATCATCGGTTCTTACGCAGCGGAGATGAACGGCGTTGACGTTCTTATCTTCACCGCTGGTCTTGGCGAGAACGACAGACTCACCCGCCAGCTCGTTGGCGACAATATGGAATTCTTCGGTATCAAGATAGACAAGGACGCGAATATGAACGGTCCCAGAGGCGAAAACCTCGTTATCAGCACACCCGATTCCAAGGTAAAGGTAGTCGTTATTCCCACCGACGAGGAATATATGATCGCATCCGACACCTACAACCTCGTAAAATAAGTCTTCAATTAAATTGTAATAAAATTTGTGAAAGGATATATTAAAAATGGCAAAATCACCTTTTGAAATCAAAAAAGAGATCTGTGACATCGGTAAAAGAATTTACGATCACGGTTTCGTAGCTGCAAACGACGGTAACATCTCCGTAAAAGTAGGCCCCAACGAATACTACTGCACTCCTACAGGCGTATCCAAGGGCTTCATGACTCCCGACATGATCATCAAGATCGACGGAAACGGAAACAAGATAGAGGGTAAACTCAATCCTTCCTCCGAGATCAAGATGCACATGAAGGTCTATCAGGAGCGTCCCGACGCTAACGCCGTCGTTCACGCCCACCCCCCCGTTGCTACCGCTTTCACGGTTGCAGGAGTAGAGCTTGATCAGTACATACTCCCCGAGGCAATTCTTACTATCGGTAACGTTCCTACCTGTGACTACGGTATGCCCTCCACCATGGAGATCCCCGAGTCCCTTATCCCCTACATCCAGAAGCACGACGCCTTCCTTTTGAAGAATCACGGCGCTCTTACCGTCGGTAACACTCTTCTCAGAGCTTGCTTCACCATGGAAGAGGTTGAGTTCAACGCAAAGATCAACCTTTACGCTCGTCAGATCGGCGTAGGCAAGGACGCTCACATCGAGGAGATCTCCTGCCACGAGCTCGAAAGACTTATGGAGCTCCGCAAGAAGTTCAACCTCCCCGGAAAGCATCCCGGATGCAAGACCTGTCCCAACAAGGGCACTGAAAACTGCAAGTGCAAGGACAACGGCGGCAAGTGCACCTGTGGCGATCACGCTCCCGCAGGCGACGACGCTCTCGTTGCAGAGATCACGAGAAAGGTTCTCGCTGCTCTCGGCAAGTAATTTTTGAGATAGCGATCCAAAATTACGGAAAGGAGCGAATTAAGAACTATGGTTCAAAATCTTACCGAGGCTCAGATCAGCGCCATCGTCGCTAAGGTCGTAGCCGAATACAAGTCCGCTCCTGCCGCTCCCGCGGTAAAGAAGGACTGGACAAGCCTGCTGTCAAGGGCAAGGCAACACCTGCTTCCCGGAAACCAGCGCCCGCTAAAAAGGCGGCTCCCACACAGCGCAGAGGTAAGCGATGAGCAAAAAGAAGAAAAAGAAAAGCGCCGACTCCACACCACTGCTGCGGTTCCTCTTTGTGGTGTATGCAGCGCTGCTGCTGTGGCTGCTGTTTGACCGGCCTATCGCCCGGGATCCGGTGATTGACTATGCCGAAACCATGCGCGGCAACATGAATCTCGTTCCCTTCCACACCATTGGAAATTATTGGAAGGTTGTGACCCGCTGGGAATTTACCCCCATGTTTCGCCA
>JAZSJO010000126.1:0-3426 GCA_045534365.1 Eubacteriales bacterium | reverse complement strand
GTGAGGATTATCCTCGACACCTGCTTATCTCTAAGAGCCTTGACCGCCATAGCCACCGCCAAAAAGGTCTTACCCGTTCCCGCAGGGCCTATGCCAAGCACTATCGTATTCTTTTTGATCGCGTTTACGTACTGCTTCTGTCCGACCGTCTTTGCCTTGATGGGCTTGCCCTTCATAGTGACGCAGATAGTGTCGTCGCCAAGCTCCTCAAGCTCGCCCGCATTGCCCGAGCTTACCATGTCGCAGACGTAAACGACGCTCTGGTCGTTGATATTCTCGTTATATTTCGCCATCTTGACGAGGTATTGCAGAGCCTTCGCCGCAAGAGCCACGCCCTCGTCGCTCTCGCCAGAAACCACTATAACGTCCTCGCCGCTGTCGGCTATTCTGTTATTTACCGAGACGCCAAATCTCTTTTCCAGAAGCTTGACGTTTGCGTCACAGCTTCCGAAGACCGAGGAAATAACGTCGTCGCTCTCGACCTTTATTATTTTACTGCTCATATATCAGTCTTTTCCTTCCACCTCTGTAATATCGACCTCAAATTCCGAAACGCAGGCAATATCCTCTATCATGACCACGACGCAATAAAGCGAGAAGCTATCCTCGTTTATTCTCGGGGTTATCGTTTTTCGGATAATGACACCGTCCTCTGCCGCCTCACCAAGCTGCCTTGAAAGCTCGAAATAGGCAAGCTCTTCCGCCTCTTTTTCGGTGCGCCGCAGAGCTTTCTCTTCATATTCCAGATATCTGACGGTATGTATTTCTATCGGAGTAGGCACTCCGCCCTGCAAGCTACAGTTCTCCACTATATCTATTTTATCATAAAGTGAGCCTTCTTTTCCATAGTTTTTTGAAATATTAATCGAAAAGTCAAAAAAATTTAAATATTTGTCATAATATTCCTCGCCCGTATACACGTATCCCTCGTATTCATAAGGAATTTCGATAAAATATTCGGTCGTAGTCCTCGCCATTACCCTTCCCGCCGCTCTCGTATAGCGAAAGCCTACGCGCTCACTGTCAAAAAGACCGCTGACGAGCAGGTCTCCCTCCTCCACGTATTGTCCCGCGGAGACCACGACATTTCCGCGATATATCCGCACCTCCTCGACGATACCCGATCTTTTTGCCACAAGATTGGCAGGATTCGTCGCCTCCTCTTCCTTTTGCGCCCCGTCGTATTCCCTGACCTGCACCTCGGCTATATTTCCCTTGATATTTATCGATATCCACGAGATGCGCTCGGTGTCGATAAGTATTTTATTTTCTATTCGGTCGGTGTTGATCGCGGGGATATACGAGCCTACCGAAAACCCGTAACCGTCGAGCAGCTCGCGTATCTCCGAGGACGTGATGCTTTCATTTCCCACGACCTCGATATCCCACACGAATCTTTGCGACAGAAAAATAAGAGCCGCCGCCAAAAGCGCGCCGACAACGATGCCAAATCGGTATCTGTATCGCAAAAGGAATGCGGCAAGTCCCTTTTTCTCGACGATATCAAGCTCGATCCCCCTCGCTTCAGCCTCGCGGAGAAGCTTTTTGAGCGCGGTGAATCTGAAGCGCATAGTCACTCCGCTCTCACACGGAGTGAAATCGCTGTAGGGTATGCAATAATACATACAAAGATTGAGCAGGTCAGACACCTGCCCGTAGCTTATAAATATCTTAACGTTTCCAATAAAATAATACGATAGATTCATCTTATTTCCTTTCGTTTTCCGCGTCAAGATCGATGCTTGCGATCATTCCGTCTATGCTCACCGCTCCGTCGTGATATGTCGAGCAGATAAGTCTCTCTCCCTTGACGCTGACCGAGAAGCCCTTTGCCGCCATTATCATCTCATCGGGCGAATATTTAAGTATTCTGCGACAGCCCTGCATAAAAAGCGTGTTTCTTCCTCTTAGCTCTATCCTCGCCTCGCCCGCAAGCGAATCCGACGGGATCGACGCCTTCGTGGCGAGCAATTCAAGAAGCCCCACCTTATCTTTGTTGTTTTTATTATTCATATTACGACCTCGGATAAAATATAAATTTTAGTAGTAAAAAGCAGCCTTACAGGAGAAATATGAAAGCCATTGAAGCCATCAAAAAGAACAGGGCTCTCTTCTTTGGAATTGCAGCCGCCTCTGCCTTTATTCTGATTTTAAACCGCTCGGATATTGCAATAGAGTATATGAAAAAAGGCTTGAATCTATGCGCCCACACGGTCATTCCCTCGCTTTTTCCATTCATGGTGATAAGCGAGCTTATTATCTCAAGCGGCGTGGGAATGAAGGTCTCAAGACTTCTCTCGAGACCTATGCGCGCTCTCTTCGGAGTGAGCGAAGCGGGCGGCTGCGCCTTTATTTTAGGCGCGATATGCGGGTTCCCGATCGGCGCGCGCACCGCCGCGTCGATGTACGACAAGGGTATTATCGACAAAAGCGAATTTGAGCGATCGCTCACCTTTTGCAACAATCCCGGCTCTGCATTCGTCATAAGCGCTATAGGAGTCTCTCTTTTCGGCAACAAAAAGATCGGGATAATACTTTACGCGTGCGTTATTCTGTCCGCTATAGCGGTCGGCGTTCTCGGGCAATTTATCTTGGGAAAAGGGCATAAAAAAAGCGAAGCCGTCGTAAGCCTCTCAAAAAACGTGTCGGGCGTGGAGCTTTTCACATCCGCCATTCAAAGCTCCTCTTTATCAATGCTCACCGTCTGCGCGTACGTGGCGTTTTTTTCGTCCTTCGTGGGTTGTCTTGGCGCGATTTTGTCAAATCTCGGCGTCCCTGACGGCATCTGCGCCGCGATATTCGGCTTTTTTGAGCTTTCAAGCGGCGTTGGAATGGCGGCGGGAGCAGTTTCCTCGACCAAAGCGGTCATTCTTTGCGCCGCCTTTGCGGGTTGGTCGGGACTTTCGGTGCATTTTCAGATAATGACGATTTGCGCAGGTCGCGGGATATCCTTCAAACCGTATTTTTTGGCAAAGGCGACGCAAGGTGTGATATGCGCTCTCTTTGCGGGAATATCTCTGCGGTTTTTCTCACCGTTTGGCGATCTTGATTCCGAAATATTCATAGCCTCTGCCGAAATAGCGCCTTTCTTCGATTCTTCTCTGCTCTGCTTGCTCTTTTTCGGCGCGTCGGTTTGCCCTTTAGTGTTGGAGATTTTCAAGTCCAAAAACTTTCCGAAAAAAAGATAAAAAAATTTTGAAAAAGGTATTGACAAATAGGTTTTTGTTTGATATAATATACAAGTCGTCGAGATAAGATGACTTTGCTGGTATGGCTCAGTCGGTAGAGCACGTCATTGGTAATGACGAGGTCATCAGTTCGATTCTGATTACCAGCCCCAACCCCCGAACGCAATCGCGTTCGGGGTTTTGTGTTTTTATGTATTCGCCGTATCTCAGTCGGCAGAGCACGTCACTTTGGTAATGA
>JAZSJO010000201.1:0-21263 GCA_045534365.1 Eubacteriales bacterium | reverse complement strand
GGGGTTTACTACCGCGATGCGGCGGAGCGCGTTCTCGTTAAGGTCGTCGCGTACGCAAGCCTCAAGCTGACGGACGTCGACTGTGTGGTCGGTATTGATAACGCCTGCCTCACGAACGAAGTTGAAGAGCGCCGGAGGAGCATATCCGCGACGGTGGAGACCGCAAAGGGTGGGCAGACGGGGATCGTCCCAGCCGTCAACGTGTCCCTCCTCAACGAGCTGGCGCAAATAACGCTTGGATATTATTGTGTAGGTGATGTTCATACGTCCGAACTCCCACTGATGAGGCTTCTGATCAAAGCCGATCTTCTCGACCACCCAGTCGTAAAGAGGACGGTGGTTTCTGAACTCGCTAGAGCAGAGAGAGTGTGTAATACCCTCGAGCGCGTCCTGAATGGGATGCGCGAAGTCGTACATCGGATATACGCACCACTCGTCGCCCTGACGGTGATGATGAATATGCTTAATTCTGTAAATTACGGGATCGCGGAGATAGGGATTGTCGCTTTTGGGGTCGATCTTCGCGCGAAGAGTGCGCGCGCCGTCCTCAAACTCTCCGTTCTTCATTCTCTCGAAAAGCTCGAGGTTTTCCTCAACGCTTCTGTTACGGTAGGGAGATTCCTTACCCGCAACCGCGCGGTCCGTGCCCTTGTAGTCCGCAAGATCGTCCTTTGAAAGATCGCAGACGTAAGCGTCGCCCTGCTTTATAAGCTGAACGGCAAATTCGTAGCACTTGCCGAAGTAATCAGAGCCGTAGAATACGCCGCCCGTGGGAGTAGCGCCGAGCCACTCGAGGTCCTCGCGGATAGAGCGGACGAACTCGTCGGACTCCTTCGCGGGATTGGTGTCGTCGTAGCGGAGATTGAAAAGACCGCTGTATTTGTTCGCAACGTCGGTGTTGATACATATAGCCTTTACCGATCCGATATGAAGATAACCGTTAGGCTCGGGAGGGAAACGGGTGTGGATCTTAAGACCGGGATTTGCAGTAAGGTCTGCATCGATTATTTCATGAATAAAATTACTGTTAGTGTTTTCCATTGATATACCTCTTATTATTTGAGAGAATTGATCATATTGCTTATTCTTTCAAGCGTCTTATCCTTGCCGAGTATCTGCATTACGGTATAGAGGTCGGGCGCGTTCTGCTTGCCCGTTACCGCAACTCTGATAAACATACTGATGTCGGCAATGTTGCCCTTGAACGCTGTGGGATCTGCCTTGTAAGCCTTCATATCGGATGCAAAGCCTAAAGAATCCGCGATAGCTTTAACCTTGTCGAACCAGGTGTTCATATCGTCGGCGTAATCGTAGCCCTCACAGAACTTTTCAAGAGTCGCAACGATGTCCGCCTTGCAAAAACTTTCGGGATAGTCGTCCTCAATGGCGAATAACTCGTCGAAGAAGAAGCCCATATACGCCTTTGCGTCAGCCCAGGTAGCAAGATCCTTTCTCGGCTTCTTGCCGCCGCGACCGATAGCGAAGATCTTTTCGGTGAACGCCTTGTCACGTGCGAGGCACTTGCCAAACTCGGGATCGAATTCAAGCGCCCATTCTGTGACCTTTTCGGTGACGTCCTCGGCGGTCATACGGGAGATCACGTTCTTGGAAACATCGTTCAGCTTGTTGAAATCGAAGAGACAGCCCGAGGTCGACATCTTTTTGATATTAAAGGGGAACTCGGTATAGGGCTTGTCCGCGTTCTGCATGTGCCACTCCTCGTAGTTGGAGTTGAGAAGTGTCATAATGTACTCGCAGACCGCTTCGGGACAGTAGCCCATACGGGTGTAATCGTCCATATTCGCGCCCATATCTCTCTTTGAAAGCTTTTTCTTGTTGCCCTCGTCGTCAAGCTTCATTATCTGCGCGATGTGCATATACTTGGGGAGTCTGAAGCCGAGATAAGAGAAGAGCTGAATGTGCTTTGCCAAGCTGGGGAGCCACTCCTCGCCACGGATGACGTGCGTCGTGCCCATAAGGTGATCGTCGATCGCGTGAGCAAAGTGATACGTGGGGATACCGTCGGACTTGAGAAGCACGAAATCCTCGTCGTTTTCGGGTATCTCGAGATTTCCTTTGACAAGGTCGGTGAATTTGGTCTTCTTTTCAGGATCGCCGCATGAAAGTATTCTTACGACGAAGGGATGTCCCACAGCCAGATGCTCCTCGACCTCTTCCATTGTAAAATTACGTCTTGCGAGCATCTCGGCGCGTCTCGCCTCTGCCTCTGCCTGCCAGTCGGTGTTCTTTATTTCTTCCTTTTTGTTTACTGCCTGCAATTCGTCAAGCTCTTCCTCGGTAGTAAAGCAGGGGTAAGCCTTGCCCTCGCGAACGAGCTGCTTTGCAAAGGTCTGATAGATAGCGCCTCTCTGGCTCTGCTTATAAGGGCCGTACGCGCCCTTGTCAGCGATATTGCCATTCTCGTCGAGAATAGCGCCCTCGTCGAAGTTGATTCCGTATTTTGCAAGAGTCTTTATAAGTCCCTCTGCCGCGCCCTCGACCTCGCGCTTTGCGTCGGTGTCCTCGATTCGAAGATAGAACACGCCACCCGATTGGTGAGCAAGTCTCTCACCTACAGTCGAGGGGAAAAGTCCGCCGAAGTGAACGAATCCCGTGGGGCTTGGAGCAAATCTCGTTACCTTTGCGCCCTCGGGGAGCCGGCGCGCGGGGTATCTCGCCTCAACGTCGGCGGGAGTATCGGTTATATTGGGAAAAAGTAATTCTGCCAAACGATTGTAATCCATTTTTTGTCTCCGTTTCTTTATCTCTATATGTTTTTTCTAAATTTGCACGAGTCCCGAAAGCGCGTCGCCAAGTCTTGCGCAGTCTCCGTGACCCGGATATATAGTAAGCTTGGGATCGTATTCCGCAAGCTTGCCTAACGATGCGTACATCTGCATCATATTGCCACCGTGAAGATCGCATCTGCCGATATTGTCGGCAAAGAGCGTGTCGCCCGTTATCATAAATCCGTCGCCCAAAAGGCAGATCGAGCCTTTGGAATGACCGGGAGTGGATATTACCTCAAGCTTCTCTCCGCCAAGCTTGATTACGTCCTTGTCCTCAAGCAGTCTTTCGGCGGGCTTCCATACACGAGTTTGACCGAAGAAAAGCTCAAACGCATTCTTCTTGCCATCGGATAGCATCTCGGCGTCGTCCTTGTGAATATACGCGGGCGCGGAGGTCACTTCTCTGAGCGTGTCCAAAGACGTTACGTGGTCGAAATGACCGTGAGTAAGTACGATAAATTTAAGCCTTGCCTTTTTATCCTTCAAAAATCCGACGATTCCCGTAGCCGAAGCGCTCGGGTCGATGACCGCCGCTTCACGTTGTTGCTCTCCGTCGCCGATAAGTATATAGCAATTTGAGCCCCACGAGCCGGGAAAAAGATTGTATATCTCCAAATCGATACCTCTTTTACTATACATACATTTCCAAATTACATTATAGCACACATTTGAGCTTTTGTCTACATTTAAATATAAAAAAGCGTGAAAAAACCGCCGATTTTTGCATATCGGCGGTTGAGATTCTGTTTTTAATTATTTCTTATCGTCTTCATCCGTGGGGAACAGGAAGGAGTAGTTTGTCGTCTCCGCCTTGAACTCCTCAAAGGTCATGAAGTAGTAGGTGTCGCTTCCAAAGTAGGAGAGCGAGTTTTCCTGGAACTTTGTGAACTTGGACTCAAGGAACTCTGCGCAGGAAGCGATGTAATCGTCGTATTTTGCAACCGAGATGCTCTTGAGCGTGTCGGGAGCGTAATAGTTGCTGGACTTCTTCCAGAAGAGTATCTTGTTATTGGTTTTGAGACCGTCGTTTACGAGAACTGCGGTCTTGTTGAAGATTATCGGAACTACGGGCATATCTTCCATAAGCATTGCCTCTGCCGCGTGGAGATCGTCTGCGCGAGCCTCGATATCATTCTCTGCGTATATCTTTTCGATAAGCGCGTTGTATTCCTCGGAATCGTAGCCCGTAACGTGAGGAATGAGCTGATAGTTCTCTGCGTCGGTCATATCCATACCCTGTCCCGAGAACGCCTTTGCGAAGGGAGCAAGCACGGAGAAGGGATCTACGGAGATAGCGCCCATATCAAGAAGGATAGCTTCAAAGTTACCGCTTCTGAGGTCTTCTGCGTACAGGTCGTCACAAATATCAGCGGGAACCGAGTCGGTGTGCTTGTAGTAATCGTTGTTAGCTACGGTTCCTCTCTCCTTGATCTCAACGTCGAAGCCAAGCTCCTGCCAAGCGGCAACTATCGTTTCGGCTATATAGAGATGTACCTCGTCGTACGCGGCGACGGTAAGGGTGAAGGAATAATCGGAGGGATCGATATCCGCGCTCTTAAGAAGAGCCTTTGCGGCGGAAATATCGGTCTTAAGATATTCGAAATCAGCCGCGGAGTTGTCTCTGAAGAGAGCCTTTGCGGAATTGGTGTTGAAAACGCCCGTGGGAACTATACCCGTCGCAACGTCTGCGAAAACTACTGCCTCGGCAATAGCCGCGCGATCGATAGCCATAGAGAGAGCCTGTCTGACCTCGGGGATAGCGAAGAGAGCCTCGCCGTCGATGTCTGCGTTCTGGTTGAAATATACCGCGTTGGTGGAAAGGGAATCCTTAACGATAGCCTCGTCCTTGTAGTCGTTGCGGAGAGACATGGGAATATCGCCCATGTAAAGGAGCGCGCCCATATCGTACGCTTCCTTGATGTCCTCGTCGTCCATAGCGCAATCAACGATTATTCTGTAGGGGGCTACGGAGATGTCAAGATTCTGCTCCTTGTCACTGTCTCTGTAGTAGTATATGTTTCTTTCGAGAATGAAGCTGTTGACAACGTTCTCTCTTATTTTCTTGGACTCGGTAGCGGGAAGGTATACCTCGTCGTCGCCTACCTTGTATTTAACGTCGTAATTGATATCGTCGTATCTCGTTCCGCTGTTTTCGGAGAAGCTGATACGTCCAAGCTTGAAGGGACCGCTGCACACCATTGTACCGGGCTTCTTTGCCCAGTCGTCACCCTTGGAAACTATATTTTCACGAAGAGGAGCGAGCGCTAAGCTTGTGAGATTGAGAATGAACTGATCGTAATTGATCGATTCTCCCTCAGCGGGGGCCTCGAACTGAACGGTCACGGTCTGACCGTCCGCCGTAATACCGATATCGTCCTCGGAAACGTCGCCTATGATATAGTCGCGAACGCCCTTGATATCGTAAAGAAGAGCTGCCGCCTCGCAGGTGGTGTTGTAAGCAAGCACTCTCTTCCACGCGTAGATTACGTCGTCTGCGGTGATGGGAGTGTTATCGGACCAGTTGGTGTCCTCAAGCTCTATGTACAAATAATATTCGTCTGTTTCGGGATATTCCTTTATGGAATAACTCTTAGCAAGAGAGTTTTTTACCTTGCCGTTTTCGTCAAGCACGAAAAGCGTATCGAAAAGCAAGCTTACGATAGATCTCGTGGACTCGTTGACGTATGCGTGAATAGGGTCGAAATCGTAAACGTTTTCGGTGAGATACATAGTGATCTGCTGACCCTTGTCCTCGGACGTGGGATCGATGCCGCCGCATCCCGCAAGAACTGCAAGAAGCGAAGCGAGGCAAAGGAATAAAGCGATAATGCGCTTCGTCATAATAGGGGTTCCTCCTCTTTGTGTGAAAGATCGTAATATATTACCGTTTCCCGCGTTTTCGGAAAAATTGCGGAAGTAAGCATATATTGGATTTGCGCGTTGCAAATCAATTGCAATTATTATATCACAAAACGAAAATTTAATCAATAGAATTAATTATCATAAACAAATAATCGTGATTTTGCACAGATATAAACGATTGCTTTTGTGCAATTTTACACTAAAATTTGCCTGACGCAAGACGATGATTTCATTATAGACGGATTTTTTGAATAAAGCAAAGAAAATTCCCCTTTATTTTGTAAATTTTTGATGACGCGAGACTGTCTTGACATATTTCGTAAGGCTTTAAAATAAAATGTTGTACGGAAGGCTTTACGGAGGTGAAAAATTATGGAAAGATACCCGAATGAAAAGGAATGTATAGTGTTTGGCAGAGAGGAGCGAGGGGTTGCGGTCGTATTCAAGGAAAGAAGGCGAAGATTTATTCGCGCGGCGCGGCGGATCTTGTTGCTGAGCGTTATCGTAGTGGCGGTCGTTGCTCTTGTGCGCTCTGATATTGCGGGGAAGCAAGGATTTGGCGCGAACGGCTTTTTTGGATTTTTGGGCGGAGGACGGCAAGAGACTCTTTCGCCACCCGATACCGAAGAGACCGAAGGCAACGATAGCGAGAATCTCGGAGAGAGCGATACCGAAACGGAGAAGAGCGTCGGAAGTGAAGGTGAGAGCGATACGTTAAGCAACACCGAAGAAGAAAGCGCGCCCGAGATCTCGGAGATCGACCTTTCCGAGAACGAAAAGGGAAGTCTGCATTTTATCAACTATAGTAATAAAACCCCCGACGTCGAGGGAATATTGGCGGAGAGCTTTACGGGTAGCAGGGCTTACTATACAGAAGAGCCCGTGGTAATGATAATTCATTCACAGACATCGCAGGCGTATATAGACGCATCCGATGACGCGACCGCAGTGCTTTGCGGCGTGGTATCGGTCGGAGAGAGGGTTTGTTACGAATTGAATCGACGCGGAATATCGGCGGTGCATTGTACCGTTATACACGACGGGGAGGGAGACTCGTACAAAAACACCGCCGAGACCATCGAAACGATGCTGGAGGTCTACCCCTCTGTGAGATACGTGATCGACCTCCAACGAATGAATATTACAGATAATAAAGGAAATATTGCCAAGACTCTTGTGTCAGAAGGTGGCGCGGCGCAGATGAGGCTGACCGTCAGCGCGGGAGCGGATAGCTGGAAGAAGTGCTTTTCTCTGGCGTTGCATGTCAGGGAGAAACTGAACGCGAGCGAGGGAATATGTATGCCGATAGTCCTGACCGACGTTGGATATAACAGCGAGCTTGCAGAGTATTATCTGAAGCTTGATATAGGCGCGTTCGGAAACACCTCGAAGGAGGCGGGAGAGGCGGGTAAGCTTTTTGCCGCCGCGCTCGCTGAAACGATGAAAAAATAAACTCCTTTTTGAATATAAAAAATTCCGACTCGACGAGTCGGAATTTTTACTTTATATATTATTAAACGCGATTTTTCTTCACCAGGCTGCGGAGAACGAGAAATTCCACGAGAGATACTGCCGCGCAGAGAAGAACGCCCGAGAAAAGAGAGATGCTTCCCGTCTCCATACTTCCCACGATACCGAAAAATGCGAAGAAGCCGATGATGCAAAGAGAGCATTTTTCTATCCTGACCGCTACCGTGCTTGTAAGAGCGGCAACTATCATACAAATGAAGGAAATAAGCTTGTCGCCTGTTTGCGCCTGCGGATAAATTCTTGTATTGCTTCTTCTTATATTGCCGTTTTCGTAGTAAGCGTTCATATTTAAACCAACCTTTCGAAGATTCTTGTTTGGTGTATGTTTTCGTGATTCGGAAAAAATATTCCGATTTTTTGTCGAATTTTGTTCCTTGTGAGGCTATTATAACACCAAAAACGGAACTTGTCAATACTTTTTTGTAAAATTTTCGGAAAAATTTTTCAAAATCAAGAAAAATATTTCAAAAACCACTTTACAAAACGGATTTTTTGTGATATAATTGTTCCATAATAAGAAAAACGAACGCTTTCTGAACCAAAAGAGCAACTGCGAAAGGAAGTAAGCTATGGAATACACCTATATTGATAGATTGAAGCAGATAAAGAGTGAAAAAAAGATAACCAACGATCAGCTCTCCGAAATGACGGGGATCCCGCTCGGCACTCTGTCAAAGATATTGGCAGGTATCAGCGATTCGCCCAAGCTTTCAAATATCGTGGCTATCTGCGCGGCTCTCGAGTGTTCCCTTGATTATATCCTTACGGGAATTCCCGAAAACACCAATAACTATACTCTCGACGACAGAGAGATATCTATGATAGAAAGCTACCGCAAGCTCGACGCGCACAGCCGCTCTCTCGTGGCTATGGTGATAGCGAAGGAGTCCGAGAGAAACAGCGATAGCATTATCAATAATGATAGAAGCCTTCGCGGCGAGATCATTCGCGGCGGCTCTGTGAGAGGTATGGCTATGAAGAACGCGGTGGGACTCTCACGCAGACGCATCAGTCTTTACGACCTGCCCGTCTCCGCGGGAACGGGGGTATATCTTACCGATACCGAATCTGTGGATATTAATATTCCCGACAATCCCGATACCGCTATGGCGGACTTTGCCCTGCGTATCAAGGGTAACAGTATGGAGCCCAAATATCGCGACGGCGACGTGCTTTTGGTCGAGGAATGTGACGGTGTCGAATACGGCGAGCTTGGTATATTTATCCTCGACGGCGACGGATATTTCAAGAAATTCGGTGGAGACAGACTCATCTCGCTTAACCCCGACTACGCGCCTATTATGCTCAAAAATTTTGAAGAGATCACCTGCTGTGGCAGAGTCGTCGGTAAGCTGAAGAGAAAATAATCAAATAATGACATATAAAAAAACGAGGAGAGTGTTTCTCCTCGTTTTTTAACGCGATCTTCTCGTCGCTACTATCTCTCCGCAGGCTATCTTGCCTTTCGCGTTGCCCGAGGGTTGAGTGGAGAAATCGTCGGGCATTTCGTGAATTATTATCGTCTTTCCGATGATCTCCTCGGCAGAAAAACGGTCGGTGAGAAATATCGAGTAAGCCATACCGTTAACCCCCAAAAGCGGAGGCAGGTCGCCTGCGTGGTAGGGGTGCAGACAGTTATAGGGATTATAGTGCATTCCCGCGTTCGCGAAATGGTCGGCGGAGCTTCCGCTGCAGGAGCTTCCCTCGTGTATGTGAAAGGCAAAGATAGGCTTATCGCAAAAGCCCTCGGATACGGGAAGACCGTAGACCTCTGCTTTTACTAAAACACCCTGCGGTGTCTGGTGAAAGCTTGCCATTCCTTGAATATCGGGATAATATTCACTGCCTTGGATATTTGCAACCGCCACGGGAAGATGACGCAGATAGCCCAACAAATTACTTGCTCTGTTATTTCCTCTGTACATAAAAACCTCGCAAAATACGTAGTATTACATACTATGCGAGGCTTTTGAGCTATGATACGTATTATTTCGCAAACGGTTGACAAACACACTCAAAAGTAGTATAATTTCTGTATGATTTATAAGGGGATAGATATGGACGTAAGGCTTTTTAAAAAAGAGACGGAAAAGATAGTTGAGCTTTGCCGCGAGGCGATGGGCGACGGATATAACGTTGTTATTACGGGGCACGATATGCCAGATCACGACAGTGTTATTTCTGCGGTGATGTTGCGCGAGCTTTTGTCGCGTCTCGGTGTCGAAGCGGTCGTTAAATTCGGCACTTGCCCGGATAACGTTACTCTGCGCGATATGCGAGAGCTGGGTGTGCTTGAAGGCGTTACGTTTGACGGCTTTTGCAAAAAAGATAAGCTTATTTTGGTCGATCATCACGTTACCTTTTATAAAAATTCGGTCATCGCTTGCGTTGATCACCACATCACGCCGCCCGAGCCTGATTTTGATCTTAATTTCGTCGTCAGAGCGTCGTCGTGCGGCAGAGTCATATACGATATGGCGTGCGCCGTCGGTGTATCGGACGATTGGCTTGAAAAAATGGCTATCTTCAGCGTTTATCTCGATACTCAGTCCTGCCGCAGTCCAAAATTCGATAAAGCTGATCTGCCGTGGCTTTCCGAGGGGATCGCGCGGCTTTCTATTGACGAAAACAGACTTGTGAAAATGGGATTTTGCCTCAATTCGCCCGATGAAGACGGGGAGATTCTGGCAACGTACGGGTATAAAAGGTATGAATTCGGTGGCAGAGTTGGCGCGTCGACCTGCATACAGATAGATAGCGCGGACAAGACCTGGGAGACGGTAATACCCGATATCCTGGAATCTCTTAGGCGTAAAATGACTCGCGACGGCGCGGAGCTTTGGGCGTTTGTGGTAAATATGCCTGAAATATCGAGGTCGGATATATATTTTGTCGATTCGAACGGAATCTCGGAGACGGTGAGGCTTGACAGACTTGCATCTCGCTCGAGAGACGTGATTCCTGTCGTGAAAGAGAGATTTTTGCAATTAATTGTAGAAAAATAAACTCATTGTTTATGCGCGGAGGCTTTTTATGAAGAAAATACTGCTTGGAGGCAAAAAGAACTTCTATCGCGGAATATGCATTGTCACAGTAATCTTTCCGACGGTCGACTTTTGTAACCTTTCTTGTCACCAGCGACAAGAAAAGTCAGTAAAAACATTTCGATAAATCAATATTTGACAGATTTTTATATAAAAAAGTTGCTTGTAAAATTAGAATTAAAGCAAAAAATAAAAAAACACTTGACAAAAACTATTTTATTATATATAATACTAATGTTGTAATTGTAAATGCGATGAAGAGAAAAGAGATATTTGAAGTGTTTCAGAGAAACGTCGGTCGGTGCGAGACGTACACGAATCTTATCTTACTCACCTCGAGCAGTCTTTTCGAAATCCTGTCAAACGGACGGTAGGGAAGAACGGTTGCCGCCGTTAAAGGCTTTGAGTGGCGTCTTTGACGCAATTTGAGTGGTACCGCGGAAGTGTGCGCTTTCGTCTCAAGTTTGAGACGAGGCGTTTTTTTGTTTGAAAAATATTTGTATGCCGAAAGGCAGAAAGGATTTATAAATGAAGTACGACCATTTATCAGTTGAAAAAAAGTGGCAGGAATACTGGGAGAAGAATCAGACCTTCAAGACAGACGTTTGGGATTTTTCAAAGCCCAAATTCTACGCACTTGATATGTTCCCCTATCCTTCGGGCGTAGGTCTCCACGCGGGACACCCCGAAGGCTATACCGCAACCGATATAGTTTCGAGAATGAAGAGAATGCAGGGCTATAACGTTCTTCACCCTATGGGATACGACTCCTTCGGTCTCCCCGCGGAGCAGTATGCGGTAAACACGGGAAATCATCCCAACGGCTTTACTCATGAGAATATCAAGACCTTCTCAAAGCAGCTCCGCGAGCTTGGCTTTGACTACGACTGGTCGAAGATGATCGCAACCAGCGATCCCGAGTTCTACAAGTGGACTCAGTGGATATTCAAGCAGCTCTACCTCGACGGCTACGCGCAGTATATCGATATGCCCGTTAACTGGTGCGAGGAGCTTGGCACGGTGCTTTCCAACGACGAGGTCATCGACGGTAAGAGTGAGAGAGGCGGCTTCCCCGTAGTCAGAAAGAATATGAAGCAGTGGGTAATCAATCAGCCCGCGTTTGCCGAGGAGCTTCTTGAGGGACTTGAGGAGATAGATTGGCCCGAGTCCACAAAGCTTATGCAGAAGAACTGGATAGGCAAGTCCACGGGTGTTGAGGTCAAGTTCAACATCGTCGGCGGCGGAGAATTCTCTATATTCACGACTTGTATCGAGACCATTTACGGTATTACGTTTATGGTGCTTGCTCCCGACGGAGACGTCGTAAAATCTCTTATGTCCCGAATTCAGAACAAGGAAGAGGTTCAGGCTTATATCGACGAAACGCTCAAGAAGAACGATATGGACCGTACCGAGCTCAACAAGACCAAGTCGGGCTGTGAGCTTAAGGGCGTTACCTGTATCAACCCCGTAAACGGTAAGGAAGTCAGAATGTTTATAGGTGATTTCGTTCTCGCAAGCTACGGTACGGGCGCGGTAATGGCTGTTCCTTCCCACGACCAGCGTGATTTTGAGTACGCTATTGCGCATAATATAGATATGATCCAGGTAATCGACGGTGACGAAAAACTCGGTCACGTCGACGTTTCCGAGAAGGCTTTTGAGAAGCATGATTATCTCGGTAAGGGATACAGACTTGTAAACTCCGAGGAGTTTACGGGTCTTACCGTTGAAGAGGCAAAGGAAGCGATAACCGCAAAGCTTGAAGCGCAGGGTGTTGCAAAGAGAACCGTAAACTACCACTTCAGAGAGTGGATATTCGCGCGTCAGAGATATTGGGGCGAGCCCGTGCCCGTAGTTCACGGCGAGGACGGAACTGTTCACGTTCTTCCCGACGAGGAGCTTCCTCTTGTTCTTCCCGAGCTTGAAAATTACAAGGGAGTAAACGGAAAGGCTCCTCTTGAAAATGCGGAAGAGTGGAAGGCGTACGATAACAACGGTATAAAGGGAAAGAGAGAGACCTCTACTATGCCCGGCTCTGCAGGCTCTTCCTGGTACTTCCTCCGTTATATAGACCCCAATAACAACGACGAGTTCGCAAACAAAGAGCTTCTCAAGCATTGGATGCCCGTTGACCTCTATATCGGCGGCCCCGAGCACGCGGTAGGTCACCTTATGTATTCGAGGATCTGGAACAGATATCTCTATAACAAGGGACTCGCTCCCACGAAGGAGCCCTTCAAGAAGCTCGTGCATCAGGGTATGATACTCGGCGCTAACGGAATCAAGATGGGTAAGAGATTCCCCGAGTTCGTTGTAAATCCCAGCGATGTCGTAAGAGACTACGGCGCGGATACTCTCCGTCTCTACGAAATGTTTATGGGTCCCCTTGAGGTATCAAAGCCCTGGAGCGACGCGGGAGTTGAGGGCGCCCGTCGATTCCTCAACAGAGTATGGGCGTTCTTTACCGAGCCCGAAAATATCGTTGACGGTGATATGCCCGCTCTTGAGAAGATATATCATAAGACCGTCAAGAAGGTCACCGACGACTTCGAAAAGCTTGCGTTCAATACGGCTATCTCGCAGATGATGATATTCGTAAACGCGGTTTACAAGGAAGGAAAGTGCCCCAAGGAGTATGCCGAGGGACTTATCAAGATGCTTTCTCCCATCTGTCCTCATATAGGTGAGGAGATCTGGTCGATGCTCGGACATAACGATACCATCGCTTACGAGAGCTGGCCCGCTTACGACGAGGCAAAGACCGCTGACGACACCGTTGAGGTCATCGTTCAGATAAACGGTAAGCTCAGAGGAAAGATAAATATCCCCGTTGATATGGATAAGGACGAGGTGCTCGCTCTTGCCAAGGCGGAAGAGAAGGTTGCAGAGGCTATCGCGGGCAAGAGTGTCATCAAGGAGATCGTAGTTCCGAATAAGATAGTAAATATCGTTGTAAAATAAGGATATTCGATATGAAAGTAACGCTTTTGGGAGATTCGATAAGAGCGGGCGTGGGAAATGTCATCGCGGGATACGGAAAGAGAGCGGCAGAGCTGCTCTCGCCCGACTTCGAGGTCTATCAACCCGTGGAGAATTGCCGTTTTGCCAAATATACCCTGCGAATGCTTTACGACCACGGAAACGCGATGAAGGATAGCCGAATAGTCCATTGGAATAACGGACATTGGGATATCTGCGACCTGTGGGGCGACGGCTCGTTCTCCCGCGAGGAAGAATACGTCGACAATATGCTACGAATTGCTAAAATTCTCAAGTCGCGTCACGATATAGTGATATTTGCCACTACTACACCCACGCGCGACGAAAACGTGCAAAATAAAAACTCGGTTATCGAGAGATTTAATTCCGTTATCGTTCCCGAGCTTGAAAGAGAAGGAGTGCTGATAAACGATCTCAATTCCTTGCTCGTCGGCAATAAGAAAAGGTATATAAGCGAGGATACGATACATCTGTCGGGCGAGGGCGTGGAGCTTTGCGCCCACGCGGTAGCAGATAAAATACGTGGGGCGGCGGCTCTGCTTGATTGACGGCTAAAAATTCCTTGAAAAATATTTTTGAATTTTTTGCGCAATCAATATTGACAAAGCAAGAGTTTTGGTGTATAATGTTAAAGTATCTGTGAGAATATGCTCACTGAACCTGTTTAAAAGCGAGGGGAGGGAAAATAGATGGCAGAAGTAAAAGTAAAAGACGGCGAGTCTCTTGACAGTGCGCTCCGTCGTTTTAAGCGTCAGTGTGCTCGTTCGGGTATCCTTACCGAGCTTCGTAAGAGAGAGCACTATGAAAAGCCCAGCGTAAAGCGTAAGAAGAAGTCCGAAGCTGCGCGCAAGAGAAAGTACAAGTAATTTGAACTTTTAAACGATAAAAAACAGACGGCATGCCGTCTGTTTTTTGTTATTTTGTAGTAAAAAACAAAAAAATCTCTTGACAATATTAATTTTAAAGTATATAATAATATTAATCAAATTTGAAGATCAAATTTGAAAATTTTATAGGAGGAATAAACCCATGCAGGAATTCAGAAAGACTCTTCAGGATCTCCCCTTCATCGCAAAGCTTCTTCTTGTTATCTTCTACGATATTTACGGCGCGCTCGTTCGTATCTGTAAGGGCGATACAACCGGTATAGTTGTTGGAGTTCTTCAGCTTGTTACGGGCAACTTCTTCGGTATTTTGTGGATAATCGACCTCGTTACCGTTATTACCAAGAAGGAAGTAACCGTTCTCGCATAAGTCAAGTGTGAACATAAAAAAGCATCGCTCGAGAGCGATGCTTTTTGCTTTTTTATCTAAAGAAATTCGTATTACGCGTTGTCGTAATGCGTTTTTTTATTGAGCCTTTTTCTTGAAAAGATTTCTTATATCCGCATAAAGCAAAAAGGCGCAGACCTTGTTTTCTTTGTTCCATTCGAGCATTTTGTAAGCGAAATGAACGAGAATAAAGCCGACTATCGCGCCGATAGCGCCCGCCAATACGCCGCCTATTACGTCCGAGGGATAATGCACCATTATGTAATTGCGAGACGCGCCCATCAAAATAACGTAGAGTGCCGAGGGGATAAGCACCCAGCGGTATTTTTTGTTGTTTTTCTTGCCGTTAAAGAGGCAGAGACAGAGACAGAGCGCGAGCGCTCCTGCCATAGCCGACGTTGTGTGCCCCGAGGGGAAGGAATATTCGCTGTGTACGTGACCGCCTGCGTATTCCCACCATTCAACGAATTCTGCGATGCCCGAAGCGTAGGGACGGGGACGGGCGACCAGCGGCTTGACGGTCACGTTGGTGACGAGAGCGGCAAGTCCTACCGATATGGCGATACAGATGCCCGATTTTCTCGTCTTGGAGAAGAGAAGCAATATAACGGCGAGCGCGAAGCAGGCCATAGCCCCGTCACCGATGAACGCGAAGAACATCGAGAGAGGATTGAGAATCGGGTCTGCCGCTACGGCAAGATTATGAAAAAATTCGAGTATAGCTTTGTCAAAGCCCGCAAAAGCGGAATTTAACCATTGAGCAAAAGCAGTAAGTTCCATTTTTTATCCTTTCTTCAAAGTTTTGTGCCTTTTTTGAATTATAACACTTTAAAACAGATATGTCAAGAGAACTTTTGTTCGAATTTCTTGCATTTACCTCTTGACAATACAAAACGAGTAGTGTATAATCAATTACAGAACTTATGTTCTAAATTGATTGGAGATGATTGTTTATGAGAACGATATTGCACTCGGATCTGAATAATTTTTACGCCTCGGTGGAGTGTCTTTTGCACCCCGAGCTGAAGGGAAAGCCCGTAGCCGTGGCGGGTGACGTCGAGGCGAGACACGGTATAGTTTTAGCCAAAAACAACGAGGCGAAGGCGATGGGGGTTCAGACAGCGGAGGCGCTTTGGCAGGCGAAGCGGAAGTGTCCCGATATCGTGTTCGTCGCGCCGCATTACGAGCTTTACGACAAATATTCGAGGTGGGCAAGGGAGATATATTACGAATATACCGATATGATAGAGCCTTTTGGACTTGACGAGTGTTGGCTTGACGTCAGCGGAAGCCTGTCTCTTTTCGGCGACGGAAAACATATTGCCGACTCGATACGTCACAAGATAAAGCGTGAGTTAGGTCTTACCGTTTCGGTGGGCGTGTCCTTCAATAAGGTCTTTGCGAAGCTTGGATCGGATATGAAAAAGCCCGACGCCACTACGGTCATCGGGTACGGTGATTTCAAGGAAAAGATATGGGGATTGCCCGCTTCGGATATGCTTTTCGTGGGCAGGAAGACCTACGAAAAGATGAAAAGATTCGGGCTTTATACCATAGGAGACGTTGCGAATACGGATCCCGCGCTTATGAGATGTCTCTTTGGAAAAAACGGAGACCTGCTGTATGAATACGCAAACGGCAGAGACAGCTCTCCCGTAAGCCTTGCGGGTGAGATAAAGCCTCCAAAATCGATAGGGAACAGTACCACGCCTCCGCGTGACCTTGTGAGCGATAACGATATCGACATAATACTTTATCAGCTTTGCGAGAGCGTGTCGGCAAGAATGAGAAGGGAGGGCGTTGTGTGCAAGACTATGCAGATATACGTAAGATACAGAGACCTGCGAGTCCTTGAAAGACAGATGAAGCTCGATTATCCCAACAGAACGGCAAGGTCGCTTTTCGAAGCGGCTCGCTATCTTATGAAGAAGCATCGCCTTCTTAGCGAGCCCGTGCGCTCGCTTGGAGTGAGAGCGAGTGAGCTTGAATGGAATTTTGCCGAGCAGCTTTCCTTTTTGCCCGATATAATGAATATACAGAGAGCCGAGACTATCGAAAATACGGTCGATCTTTTAAGAGAAAGATACGGCTTTCCCGCGCTGCGTCGCGGAATAATGCTTACCGACGAATTGCTCGGTGGTAATAAGATATCAAATCTTGTTTCTTTGGTCGACGGCGGGTGATGTTTAAATAAATTGTAATCGAATTCTTTTTTTATGTTCGTTTCTTTTCGCCGAGGAAAAGAAATGAACAAGAAAACATTTCGATAAATCAAAATTTGAAATCGTCAATCGCATTCCTTGAAAAGCGTTAATGAAAATTTACAAGTCGAAACTTTATAAATATATATCCTTGACAAAAAATCTTTTTGGGTGTATAATCATAAATTGGAGATGTGTTACATCATATCAAATATTTTACAAAACGAAAGGTTGGTAGGGATATGTTTGAATACGTTACTATAGCCCTCATTGCCACGGTTGCGGTCTTTTTGCTCGTCAACGTTGTTAAAGCACTTATCAGAGGACTGAAAAAATCTATAGGCACTCTTGTTGCCATTATTTTGTCGGCGATAATAGCCGCCATAATTACGTTTATTATCTGTAATCCTTCTTCATCGGTGATAGGATGGCTTATGGATACCATAAACGCTATCTTGCCCGAGGGTGAGATAAAGGATCTGTTTGCGATAGCAGAGCTTGAAGACGCGCTTTCTCATTATTCCGTAATGATCGCAGCTCCGTTTTTCTTCGTAGCGGCATTCTCTGTGGTTTCGATAATAGTTTCGATAATCGTAGCTATTATAGTCAAGTTCGTTCCCCCCTACAAAAAGCCTCGCGCGGTCGCTAATAGACTTGGCGGCGCGGGTGTCGGATTGGTGTGCGGACTTCTGGTATCCGTCATATTCCTTATGCCCGTCGTAGGAACGATAAATCTTATGGCGTCATTTGAGGGTACTGTAGTTACCGAGCAGATCGAAGAAAACGCCGATCCTGCAGTCTCCTATTCCGAGGAGGATATGCTGACCGAGCTTATTTCAGGCGCGTCCGAAAACGAGGTCGTTCAGATATTGAACGGTATCGGATGCGGATATGTTTTCGACCTCTTCGCTTCAACTGAATTCGACGGAAAAAGAATATATCTTAAAGACGATATCGGCACGATAACCGCGATGATCGGCGACGTTTCTCTGCTTGGCGGAGATATGTCGGCTTACGGTCAGGAGCAGATAGACGCTCTTGATAATATACTTGCTTCTCTCGATTCCTCGCCTCTTCTCAAAAACGTGGTCGCCGGTATCTTCTCGACCGCGGCAGAGAAGTGGACTGCGGGAGAGACCTTCATCGGCATCGAAAAATTCAGCGCGGGTGAGCTTCTTGATCCCCTCGTTGACGAAATGCTCGTCATTATGACGACCTCGGATAAGACCAACGTCAGCGCCGATCTCGGCACGATGAAGGACGTTTTCGCTATCCTTATCAAGCACGATATGCTTAAGGGCGGAGATTATCAGACGACTCTTGATAAATTAAGTCAGTCGGGTGCTATCGGTGAGCTTATAGTTGCCGTGAACAAGAATGAAAGAATGTCTCCTCTTGCCGACGAGATAACCCTTTTGAGCATCAGAACTCTCGCATCCACGATAGGCGTTCCTGCCGATAAGACCGAAAACTATAATCAGCTGATGAGCGGCATTGCGGACATTCTCAATGAAAGTCGCGCGGACGCAAACAGAGCCGAGACCATCGAGCCTCAGATAACCGATACTCTTGAGCATTACGGTATCGAAATAAGCGGCGAGGCAGCGGCAAACGTTTCTCGCAGTATCGTTGCCGACCTTGGTGGACTTGATAGTGTAAGCGCAAGTGACGTTGAGGAATTCTTTACCGTTTATGCGGTCGCGTCGGGAATGGCTGACGACGAGATGCGCGGTAACGGTTACAGCTTCGATATGCTCTCCACAACTCTCGGCTTTACCGTTAATTCCGACGGTACCGTAAGCGTTGGTGACAGAGTTCTTAATAATTATACGGCAGATAATTACCTTGCATCCAGCGCCTTCGTAATGGGTAACACGGGCGTTGATTTCGGCGGAGCGGCAACGCTTATGTCCGCAGAGACCATGGTGTCCTCTATAATTACTATGGAAGATATAATGAACTTCATAGGAAGCTACGCAGATTGCGAGGATATTGAAGCCGAGGCGGCGAAGATCTCCGAGATAATTACCGAGGCTATGGATATTTTCGCAGATACCGATTTTGAAAACACCGCGCCTACCGACCTTATCGCTTCTCTGGGCGGTCTGCTTGACAAGATGAAGGAGACCGAGATATTCGGCGCGGATACCGTATCGGGACTTATGAAGGCGGTGCTCCAATCCGACAGTGTCGGATCCGCTCTCGGACTTTCAAAGAGTGAGCTGACCTCATTTGCGGAAAAAATAAGCGAGGTGGCTAACGCTGAAAACAGCACGGGATATACCGAGGCAACTCAGGCAGTATCGAGCACGATCAACGCGATAACCTCTACCACGGATACCGAAAAGACCAAGGAAGAGAAGCTTCAGGCTACTCATGACCTTATAGACACCATAACTCCCGAAAGCGCGGAGATGGTAAGTTCTATCGTGTCCTCCACTATGGTCTCCGATATGGGTGTTGCCGATGAACACGCAGAGGCGGTATCTTCCGCTATGTCCTCGATGCTTACGAATATGGCGGAATATAAGACCAACAATCCCGATTCCACCGATCACGGAAAGGAAGCCGAAGCGGTCAATACTCTGCTTGATATGGCGATGAATATAACCACTGAAGCCACGGATACGCCTATGTTTAGCAACGACGAGACCGAGGGCGTTCTCGGTACTACCGCTGATGAGTTTATCGATCTTATAGTCAACTCCGAGGTCGTAAGCCAGACCGTCAAGGAAACGGTTAAGGATAACGGATATTCCGATAACCCTCTGGGACTTCCCGCGCTTTCCGAAGCGGAGAAGGCAAGCGTTACCAAAACCCTCGAAAACTACCACGCTGAAAACAGCGGAGACGAGGAGCTCGCGGCTCTTCTTGAGTCTATCGCGGCAATAGTAAACGTCGATCTTGTTCTTAGCGGCGTCCAGTAATAAAACACAAAATCTAATAAAAAAACCGTTGCAACGCAACGGTTTTTTTTATTTTCTCAATTTCTTTGAGGATACTCCGTATTTTTGCTTGAAAAGCCTTAAAAAGTAGTTGTAATCCGAAAATCCTACAGCCTCCGCAATCTCGGGAATAGAGAGGGTGGTGGTCTTTATAAGCCTTTTTGCGTATTCAAGTCGTTTTTCCTTGATAAACGCCGCTACGCCTCCGTTGACGTACGGACGGACGGTTTCGTAGAGCCTCGTGCGGCTCATATTGAACTCACGGCAGATCCTGTCAACGTCTATCTCCTCTCTGATATGAGCCTCGACGAAAAGACCTATCGAGTCTATAAGTTGCTTTCCGGAGGGTTGAACAATATCTTTAAGTCGAACGTACTCGGTACACGCCTCGAGTATCTTTGAGGCGGCGCGTATCTGCTTCTCACTTCGGTATTTTATCTTGCCGATAAGCTCGCCGAGATCGTTTTCAACGCCGTATTCGTGGCATAGCTCAAGCATTTTCTCGTATTTCTTACCCTTGTTTTCGGTGTCGGTTATCTGACCGCACATAATGTACCCGATTATTCCGTTCTCGTCGGTGATCGGAACTATAGCTTCAACGAGCCCCGCGTGGCATTTGAATATGTAAAGACTTTTGCTCTCGTTGCATTTTTTGAAGGCGTTGAGGTCGTTTTCGAGACACTTGCGGTCAAAAAGCGCGTTTTCTCTCATACACGCGCAAAAAGCCTCTCTTTTGGAAGGGTAAGAGGCGAGCTTTATGAAATTTTCGTCGTAAAGGACTATTCTCATGCCCGTCAGAACGTAAAAGTCCTGCAAAAGCTCCATAAGCTCGGCATCCTGAAAAATAAGTGCCATAAAATTCCGCGCCTCCGTATTTTTTTACAGTTTTCGATATTATTATATCACCGTTTATTGAAAAAAACAATAGGTTTTTGAAAGTTTTTTAAATTGATAAATTGAAGTTTATCGAAATGTTTTCTTGTTCATTTCCCTCACTGGTCGTTCGGTCGGAAAAAGCCAAGTTGCTGCCACTCGAATTCACCCACTTCATCCGCCACCGGCGGCGTGGCAAAGTAAAACTGATATTGCGCACCGTTGTCTCCAACCGTTCGCGCTACCCTCACTATGCGTTCAGTTGCGCTCACGGGGAGACTGCCACTCGAATTCACCCACTTCATCCGCCGCCGGCGGTGGTCAAAGTTCAACTAATCTTTCGCACCATTGCAACTAAGGCTTTTTCGTTTCCTCACTGGTCGTTCGGTCGGAAAAAGCCAAGTTGCTGCCACTCGAATTCACCCACTTCATCCGCCACCGGCGGCGTGGGTGAATTCTCCCTCTCGCGCTCCGCGCTCGCGTTCAAATCTCTCCCCGCCAACGAAAAAAGGACACCGTTTGGTGTCCTTTTCGTTGGCGGAGAAGGAGAGATTTGAACTCTCGCGCCGGTTAAATCCGACCTACACCCTTAGCAGGGGCGCCTCTTCGGCCTCTTGAGTACTTCTCCACAGAAATAATTGCAAACCGCCGTTTAAATGAGTGTGCAACGCTAATATTATACACAATTGTCCACAGTTTGTCAAGCCTTTTTTGAAAAAATTAAAAATAATTAAAAAAAGTCTT
>JAZSJO010000060.1:0-3998 GCA_045534365.1 Eubacteriales bacterium | reverse complement strand
GGCTCACAGAACGACATGGCTACGATCCGACTTTTCAGACTATCGTCAGAGAGACTATCCGCGAGATCGGTTACACCAGAGCAAAATTCGGCTTTGACTGCGACTCTTGCGCCGTTATCAGCTCTATTCACGAGCAGTCTCCCGATATTGCGCTTGGCGTTGACAAATCCTTCGAGGCAAAAGAGGGAACAGACACCGATGGTCTTGACACGGGCGCGGGCGACCAGGGACTTATGTTCGGCTACGCTTGCGACGAAACTCCCGAGCTTATGCCCCTTCCCATCTCTCTCGCTCACAAGCTTGCAAAGCAGTTGACCTTGGTTCGCAAGAACGGCACGCTTGACTATCTCCGTCCCGACGGAAAGACGCAGGTCACCGTTGAGTATCACGACGACGTTCCCGTAAGAGTTGACACCGTTGTTATCTCCTCACAGCATAGCGACACCGTTACTCTTGAGCAGATCAGAGCGGACGTTATCAAGAACGTTATCGAGCCTATCGTTCCCGCGGATCTTATGGACGCGGATACCAAGATATACGTTAATCCCACGGGCAGATTCGTTATCGGCGGCCCTGCGGGTGACACAGGTCTTACGGGCAGAAAGATAATCGTTGACACCTACGGCGGATACGCGCGTCACGGCGGCGGCGCATTCTCGGGTAAGGATCCCACGAAGGTCGACCGTTCGGCTTGCTATGCGGCAAGATATATTGCAAAGAACGTGGTCGCGGCAGGACTTGCTAAAAAGTGCGAGGTTCAGGTAGCTTACGCTATCGGCGTCGCGCGTCCCGTTTCGGTTATGATCGACACATTTGGCACGGCTATTGTTGACGAAGCCAAGATAAGCGAAGCGGTAAGCGAGCTCGTTGACCTTCGTCCTGCGGCTATCATTCGCGATTTCGACCTTCGCAAGCCTATCTACTGTCAGCTCGCCGCATACGGTCATATGGGCAGAGAAGACCTCGACGTTGCTTGGGAAAGACGCGACCTTGCGGAGAAGCTTCGCGCAAAGTGTCTTTAATAGAAAGAAAGAGGAAAATCACAAGTGGGGTTTTCCTCTTGTAACACAAGGCTATCCGTGCACATACCCTTTATAAAAAACATAAAGGAGTATATATGGGCATCATATTGCATATTGTCATCGCGGCCTTGGCGGTTTTGGGACTTTATTTTCTCTTAAAGATCGTTTTTTCACTGATCTTTCCGAGTGAGACCGTGGCGGCGGTGATCATCAAGGACACGATAAAGCTTAAAAGCCTTGATATCCTGCTTGACGACGCCTCGCGCGCGCTGTTTTTCACGCGAGATAAACGCCTTGCCGTATTCGTTACCGAAGATATATGGGAGAGGTGTGACGGCGGTGACAGAGCGTTGGCAAGAGAGACGGCGGAGAGCTTTGGCGCGGAGATATACGTTATCTGACCGCGCCAATAAAATACTAACAAAAGGAGGTCGCTATGGGCGAGGAAAACAAAAACCTCTTCGGAGATATCGTCCCCGAGGAGAACGAAAGACTTATAAAGCTTTCGGGAAGTATTGAGAATATAATCTACGCCAACGAGGAAAACGGCTATATCGTCTGCGACCTCGGCACCGATGACGACGATCTTATCACCGTCACGGGAGTTATGCCCTACGTAAACGAGGGCGACTCGCTGATAGTCTGGGGCGAGTGGCGGCACAATCCCAAGTACGGCAGACAGTTTCAGGTCTCGCAGTACGAAAGATATATGCCCGCAAACGCGTCGGCAATATTGCGCTATCTTTCCTCGGGCGCGATAAAGGGAATAGGTAAAAAAACCGCCTTGAAGATAGTCGAGGAGTACGGTGACAACACGCTTGACGTACTTGAAAATCACCCCGATTGGCTCTCGGATATTCCCGGTATCAGCCTAAAAAAAGCAAAGCAGATATGCGAGGATTTCAAGGCAAAGGCGGGCATTCGCTCGGCTATGCTCTTTTTCCGTGACTTTTTCGGCGCAACTACCACCGTAAAAATATATAAGAGGTGGGGCGCGGCGTCGATAGATATTGCAAAAAATAACCCCTACCGTCTTTGCGACGAGATAGAGGGCGTCGGCTTTGAAAGAGCCGACGGCATGGCGATGAAGCTTGGTCTTGATCGAAATTCCGACGCAAGACTCGTGAGCGGTATCGCCCACGTGCTGCGGTTTAACGCGGCGCAGAACGGTCACGTCTGTCTGCCCAGAGAAAAGCTGACTCAGGCATCGGCTCAGCTGCTTGGCGCGGACGCAAAAAGGGTGGACGAGATCATCGACGATATGATCGCTATGGGCAAGCTGAAATATTCGCTTTTCAAGGGTGTCGTTTATCTTTACGACAGGTATGCCTACGATTGCGAGTGCTATATTGCCGAAAAGCTCGACCTTCTTGCCAAGGTCTGCCCCGCGGTCAGCACTGCCGACGCTAATATATTTATCGAAAACGAGGAAAGAAAAAACGGCTTTAATTACGCCGTTATGCAGAAAAAAGCTATCGTAAGCGCGCTTGAAAACGGCGTTATGCTTCTGACGGGCGGCCCCGGTACGGGTAAGACCACTATCGTCAAGGCCCTGCTCGACATCTTCAAGAGTATGGATATGAAGGTAGCCTTAGCCGCTCCCACGGGACGCGCGGCGAAGAGACTGTCCGAGGCGACGAGCCACGAGGCGAAGACTATCCACCGTCTGCTTGAATTTGAATACGCGAGCGAGGACAGCGACAGACCGGGCTTCCGCAGAAACGAAAACGATCTGCTTGAGGAAAACGTCGTTATTATCGACGAGTCCTCGATGATAGACAATATACTTATGTGCGCTTTACTCAAGGCGATAAAGCCGGGCGCGAGAATAATACTTATAGGCGACTCCGATCAGCTCCCCAGCGTTGGCGCGGGCAACGTGCTTCACGATCTGCTCGAGTGCGGCAGATTTTCGACTATCTGTCTTGACGAGATCTTCCGTCAGGCGCAAAGCTCGCTTATAGTCACCAACGCGCACATGATAAACCGCGGCGAGCTGCCGAGGCTTGACGTGAAGGACAACGACTTTTTCTTCCTCCCGAGAAATACCGACTCCGAGACCGCATTCACCGTGACCGACCTTTACAAAAACCGTCTGCCCAAGTCATACGGACAGCAGACTGTAGCGGAGATACAGGTCATCTCCCCCTCACGAAAGGGAGACGCGGGCACGGATAATCTTAACGTTCTCATACAGTCCGCGCTCAATCCCCCCTCTACGAAGAAGAGGGAACACAAGCATAGAGAGCGCGTCTTCCGCGAGGGTGACAAGGTCATGCAGATAAAGAACAATTACGAGCTTGATTGGATACGCGAGGACGACAGCACGGGCTCGGGCATCTTCAACGGCGACATCGGGACTATCGAGAGGATAGATAATCTCAACGAATGTATGGAGATACTCTTCGACGACCGCCGCGTGACCTATGATTTCACTATGCTTGAGGAGCTTGAGCTGGCTTACGCTATCACGGTGCATAAAAGTCAGGGCTGTGAATATCCCATAGTTATCCTGCCGCTCTACAGCGCGCCGAGTATGCTTCTTACCAAAAACCTTTTCTATACCGCCGTCACGAGAGCGCAGAGAATGGTGATTTTGGTTGGCAGAGCAGATATTGCCAAGGCAATGGTGGGGAACAGCTTTACGAATCATAGATTCACCTGCCTCAAGCAGAGGTTGGCGGTGGAATAAATTGTTTAGGAGAAGAAGCTTATTTAAAGATGCTTCTTCTCCCGTTTTTTTGCGGCGATGGAATTTCAAATTTTGATTTGTCGAAATGTTTTCTTGTTCATTTCTTGCCCTCGTCGGCAAGAAACGAACCAAAGAAACGCCGCTTAAGAGGAGAAGAAGTCTGCGCGTTCGGTAGACTTCGCTAACCGAACTGCTCCGACATCCTCCCCTCTTAACCCAAAAAGGTGTTTATTAAATACAACAAGTGAAATTTTGCTTTAAGATATGCTCTGTAAGGAGGGGAG
>JAZSJO010000049.1:0-2263 GCA_045534365.1 Eubacteriales bacterium | reverse complement strand
TTATTGGTCTTGAAGAAGTCACGGAGATAGCTCGTATTTGCAAGACAGATACCGGGAGTGGTCACAAGATCGTCCTGCATCTCAACGATAGTGGGCTTCTTGCCCTGAAGATAAAGCTCGTATGCGATCTCACAACCCGTAAGTCCGCCGCCGATAACGGTCACGCTCTCACCAACGGTCTTGTTGCCAAGCAAAAAGTCGATAGCTTCAATCGCATTTTCAACTCCCTTGACGGGTATCTTCTTCGCCACGGCACCCGTTGCGACGATGATCTCGTCGGCGTCAAGAGCCTTGACGTCGGTTATCTCGGTATTGAATTTGATCTCAATAGAGGGATACTTGCTTACCTCGCGGATATACCACGCAATAAGCGCTCTGTCCTTCTCCTTAAACGAGGGCGCTGCCGCCGCTACGAAAACGCCGCCTAAGCTTTCGGTCTTCTCGTAAAGAGTGACCGTATGTCCGCGCTTTGCGCAAACTATAGTAGCCTCCATACCGCCGATACCGCCGCCGATCACGGCAATCTTCTTAGCCTTCTTAGCAGGTTCTATACGGTATTTCTTTGACTGCATAGTCTCGGGATTGAGCGCGCAACGGGAAAGTCCCATAGTATCCTTGAGATCCTGAGTGTTCGCGTGTCCCTTGGAGGAGGAAAAATTGAAGCAGGCGTTGTGACAGCATATACAGGGCTTGATGTCCTCAAGTCTGTCCTCGATAAGCTTAGTTATCCATTCGGGATCGACGAGGAACTGACGGGCAACGCCGATAGCGTCTATCCTTCCCTCTTCAACCGCCTTTGCTCCGACCTCCGCGTCCATTCTTCCCGCGCAGACCACGGGAATGTCAACGAACTGCTTTATGTGCGCCACGTCGTCAAGGTTGCAGTTTTCGGGCATATACATCGGAGGATGAGCCCAATACCAGGAGTCGTAGGTGGCGTTGGCGGCGTTGAGCATCTCGTAGCCCGCATCCTGGAGATACTTCACCGCCCTTTCGGATTCCTCCATACCTCTGCCCACCTCGGTGTATTCCTCACCGGGCATAGCTCCCTCGCAGAAGCCCTTCATCTTGGATTCAACGGAATAGCGGAGAGATACGGGATAATCCTCGCCACACTCTTCCTTTATAGCCTTTACGACCTCTGCCGCGAAGCGATAGCGGTTTTCAAAGCTTCCGCCGTATTCGTCCTCGCGCTTATTGAAAAATTCGATTGCAAACTGGTCAAGAAGGTATCCCTCGTGCACCGCGTGGACTTCAACGCCGTCAACGCCCGCGTCGCGACAAACCTTTCCCGTCTTGGCAAACGCCTCGATTATCCCGTGGATCTGCTCCTTCGTCATCTCGGGGCACTCGATATCGTGCGCCCAACGGGAGGTCTGGGGGCTGGGGGAAGCCAGCTCGTGATTAGTGTCGATGATAGGCTTGATGATAGCGCGAGTGAACTTGTTCTTATGAAGAGGCGCAATAAGCTCGGTTATCGCCCAGGAGCGTCCCATTCCCGCGGTAAGCTGGATGAAAAGCTTTGCTCCCGTCTTATGTATCTCATCCATAAAGACCTTCAGATCCTCGAACATCTTCGGATTCTGCCAGAGCCACTTGCCCCAGAACGTGTCGCGCAGGGGCGCGATTCCGGGAATGATAAGACCGACGTTGTTGTTTGCTCTCTCAAGGAAAAGCTTTGCCGCCTCCTTGTCAAAGTGACAGCCGCCAAGCTCAAACCAACCAAAAAGCGACGTGCCGCCCATAGGACACATTACGATACGGTTTTTGATCTCGACGTTGCCTATTTTCCAAGGGGTAAACAGGGATTGATACTTGGGATCCAAATTTTCCATAAGTAAACTCCTTTTATAAAAATTTATCATTTATATTTTAACACAATAAAAAGCGCAAGTCAAGAAGCGATTTGACTGACAACGTCTTTTTTTCGTTTTGTTTACAAAATTCAAAGTATTGCCACGGTAAATTGCAGTTTAGCGAAATGTTTTTACTAACTTTTCTTGTCACCAGCGACAATGAAAACAGCCTGCGCTACGCTTCGGCACGCAAATGCAAGCATTTGCTGTTACAAAAGAAACGCCGCTCAAGAGGAGAAGAAGTCTTCGCGATTGGAAGACTACGCTATCCAATCTGCTCCGACATCCTCCCCTCTTAAGAAACACCCTACCATAAAAGGCGTTTATTAAATACAACAAGTGAAATTTTGCTTTAAGATACGCTCTGTAGGGTGGGGAGATTTCTTAAAGAGGGGAGATCTTTTTCT
>JAZSJO010000179.1:0-5866 GCA_045534365.1 Eubacteriales bacterium | reverse complement strand
CCCAAGCAGTGCACCAGAAACGAGCAGGGCGTTCTCATTCCCCCTCCGCTCCGCTTCGACATTCTTGAGGAGATCGAAAAGAGACTCCCCGAGTTCCCCATCGTGCTTCACGGCGCGTCCTCGGTCGCTCCCGACTGCGTTAAGGAGATAAACGCTCTCGGCGGCGCTCTTCCCGATGCCGTTGGTATTCCCGAGGAGCAGCTCCGCAAGGCTGCGTCTATGGCGGTCTGTAAGATCAATATCGACTCGGATATCCGTCTCGCTATGACCGCGGGCATTCGCCGCGTTCTCGCCGCAAAGCCCGACGTATTCGACCCCAGAGCATACCTCACCGTTGCTCGCGACGAGGTAAAGAAGATGGTGGCTCACAAGATCACCAACGTTCTCGGAAGCGCGGGAACTCTCTGATTCAAAGTCTATATTGGAGAAAAGCCCGCCGATTTTTCGGCGGGCTTCAATAATAAAAATGAAGTTTACAAATAAGATCAAAACCAATTGGCACGACACCGACGCTCACCGAGTCATCCGTCCGAGCAAGATATTGGAATATATGCAGGAGACGGCAAACCGCCAATGCGAAGAGAGTGGTCTGCCTCTCGAAAAGCTTCGCGACGAAAAGCACCTCGCTTTTATTCTCGGCGCGCTTTCGATGAATATATACGAGCCGCTCCACGCCTACGAGGAGATAGAGGTGCGGACCTGGTGCCGCGAGGCGAAAAGTTACATATTCAACCGTTATTTTGAGATCGTGCGAGGCGGCGAAAGGATAGCCGAGGCGGCGACCACCTGGGTGCTTATCGACCTTAACACGAAAAATATGGTAAGGGCGAGCAATTACGATTTTCTGAAGGGTTGCTTCTATTACGACGAGCCTGTCGACCCGTCGATCCTTCCGCCCAAAGCAAAGATAGCCGCCGACACTCCTCTTTACGAGGTCGGCAAACGCAAGATAGCATACTCGGATATCGACTACAATATTCATATGAACAACACCCGTTATCCCGATATGCTCTGCGACTTTCTCGCGGAGATGGTGGACGGAGAAAAGGCTTATAGAGTAAGCTCTATGTCGCTGTCGTACGTTAAGGAATCCCGCCTCGGCGCAACTCTGACGGTCTGCCGCGGAGAGACGAGCGAGGACGGCAGGATAAGTCTCCGCACGCTCAACGAGTCGGGTGACGTCTGCCTTGAAGCTGTCGTGGGATTGGAAGGCTTGTAATTTTCAAATAATCTGAGGAGAGAACCTTTAAAAGTTCTCTCCTCAACATTTTTATAGAAGCATTACACCTTCAACACTACCTTGCCTACGTGGAAAAGATTGAGATGCGCCGCAGCAAACGCCTCGGGCATTGCCGCCTCTCCCATCGTGCTGTTTTCGGATACGGGCATCAGCATATCGTATTTAACGTTGACGTACTATGCGTAACCGCCGCCGACTTCGGGGAGAAATTCGGTATATATAAAAAGAAATAAATTTCAAAAATACTATTGACAAAGCCTGCCTTTAGTGATATACTCTCTTTTTGGTTTGATTTTTTGATAGGATAACAGTAGTAATACGAACTCGATTGCTGCTGTTATTCTAAAGAAGAGTATATTATTGAAGGTAGGTTTTTTATGAACAGATCTCACGCGCTTCACCCTCACCGTCATCACCATCATCATATAGATATATCAAAACACTTTCACGACGCGCTCGCGGCAACGAAAGGCTTTGCGTCAAAGAACTTCGTTCTCGTCATCGCAGCAACCCTCGCTCTGCTCTCCTGCTTTATAGTAAAGCCCGACGCAGAGTATCTCGGTTATTTCGACCTCAAGACGCTGACCTGTCTTTTCTGCACGCTGGCGGTCATCTGCGCCCTTAAAAACATCCGTTTTTTCACGATAACCGCAAAAAAGATAGTTACCTGCACGGGTAACACCCGCACCCTGTCTCTCGCGCTGGTCTACATCACCTTTATCGGCTCGATGTTCCTTGCCAACGACATGGCGCTCCTGACCTTCCTCCCCCTCGGATACATTTCTCTCTCCTCCACGGGAAAAGAGAAATTTATGGCTCCTATATTCATTCTGCAGAATATCGCCGCAAACCTCGGCGGTATGCTGACTCCCTTCGGAAACCCTCAAAACCTTTACATATATACCAAATTCAATATTCCCACCCTTGAATTTATGGGAATAATGCTCCTGCCCTTCCTTGTTTCGATAGTTCTCTTTACCGTAGGTTGTTTGTTTATCCCGAGAGAATCCCTGACGCTCGTCGACGCGGGCGAGGAGAAGATAGACCCGCAAAAAACTATCTTCAATCTCGCGCTCTTTGCGCTCACCATACTGACGGTATTCAGAGTTATCCCTTATTATATATGCCTTCCCATAATTTTCGTATCGGTATTCGTCACCGACAAAAAAGCGCTTACAAGGGTCGACTATCCCCTGCTTCTCACCTTCGTTTCCTTCTTTTTACTTGCGGGGAACGTGTCAAGGATAGGCGCGGTAAGCGAATTCTTCTCAACCCTGCTTGAAAAGAACGCTCTGCTCACAAGCATTCTTTCCTGTCAGGTCATAAGCAACGTCCCCTCGGCAATTCTCCTGTCGGAATTTACGGCAAACTACCGCGACCTGCTTCTCGGCGTGAATATCGGCGGCGTGGGAACTCTTATTTCTTCCCTCGCAAGTCTTATAACCTTCCGCGAGTACACCTCGCACGTCAAGGGAAAGACGGTTAAATATCTCGGGCTTTTCACGGCTCTCAATTTCGCTTTTCTGATAATTCTTACCTCAACCGTTATGATTTTCCGATAAAACATTTAATTTGTTTTAAATTTTTTAAAAAATTATAAATTCAAATCAAAAGACGTCCGAGTATGTTGACATATCGGGCGTTTTATGTTATACTTTTCACTGCAAAATTTTATAATTCGGAGGAATTTAAAAATGGGAAATTCAACAATGGAATGGTTAGAAAATCTGCTCAACACCGTAATTAATTGGGCAGCGACCACGGGTGTCAGAATTATTATCGCTTTGATAATCCTGCTGATATCCTTCAAGATCATTAAAGTCGTCTGCCGCAAAATAGAAAAGGCAGGCAATAAAAAGAACGCCGTCAAAACGGTTATGAAAACGCTGGCGTACGCCCTGGGCATCGCGCTCAGAGTCGTCGTGCTGGTATGTCTTATCGGCTACCTCGGAATCGACACCAGCGGTATCACCGCTCTTATCGCTTCCTTTGGCGTTTGCGTAGGTCTTGCCGTCAACGGCGCGCTCTCCAACCTTGCGGGCGGCGTGCTTATTCTCCTTACCCGCCCCTTCCGCGTTGACGATTTCATCGAGGCGCAGGGCGTTTCGGGTACCGTTGCCGATATTCACATCACGAGCACGAAGATAGTTACGGGTGACAACAAAGTGGTATACGTTCCCAACGGCACTCTTGCCAACGGAAACATAATCAACTACTCCGAAAAGGACACCCGCCGCGTAGACCTCGAATTCTCTATCGGCTACAGCGCCGACAGCGAAAAGGCAAAGGCTATCATCGCGGACATCTTTGCAAAGCACGAGCTTATCCTCAAGGACCCCGCTCCCTTCGTAAGAATGAGCGCTCACGGCGCGTCTGCGATCGTGATAAAGGCTCGCGCGTGGACGAAGAATTCAGACTATTGGACAGTTTACTTCGACGTTACCGAGGCGGTCAAGGCAGAGTTTGACAAAAACGGTATCGAGATACCCTTCGATCAGCTCGACGTACATATCAAAAACGATTGATAATTATAAAAAATTGCGAGATTTTTCTCGCAATTTTTTCGTTTATTCAAAATAAACCTTATTCTTCATCGCCTCAAGCATGACCGTGGCGCTCTGCGCGTTGGTCGCGAGAGGAATGCTCTGCACGTCTCCAAGACGAAACAATGCCGACACGTCGGACTCGTGAGACCGGGCGTTCAGTGGATCGCGCAAAAAGATGATAAGCTTCGCCAAAGCCTTCTTCTTCCCATTCGCCCGACTCGTCGCAAAGAGCAACGCTCAACGAGCTCTCTTCATTACTCTTTACAGTCGGTTTTTTCTGTATTTCTAATCAATTTTTCATACGCGACTCGCTCGTCGCCGTTCTCAAGATAGATGACTCCACAATAGGAAAAGCCGTTTTTCTCTAGCATTTTTCGCATAACCACGTTTCCGCGGTGCGTATCTATCCTCAAGGAGTCTTTTTCCATTTTTTTCGCCATTTCCGCAGCGAAATCTATTATTCTTCCCGAAATTCCGCTTCCACGACAGACCACAGACACGGCAACGCGGTGGATAGCGATATAAAATCCTCTCCCGTTCCCCGTGAGCCACTCTCCCTCGTATATTTTATCATACGTAGGCTCTCCGTCGGTCAATATCGCCATCGTGGCGCAGATATTGCCGTCATTCAGAACGCAATAGGACTGCTCCTTCGCGATATCCGCCTCTATAACGGCTCTTGATGGGTATCCGTTCTGCCATTGGTCGATGCCGAGCGCGGCAATAGTTCCTCTTGCCTCCTCAAATATCGGCATTACTTCTCCGAGGTCCTCACAGGCCGTTTTTCTTATTACCATAAGCTCTCCCTTAATACTTTCCTTAATATTCCAATAAGTTAATTTTACAACAAATGCGGAGTATTGTCAACGGTAAGTTTTTCATAATATTTGTATGATTTTGTATGTTTTGCGCCCAAGATTGAATTGGCATTGATAAAGAATCATAGCAAAATTGCTATAATGGCAGTATTATCCTCCAATCTCAAATTTGCAAAGGAGATAAAGTATGAAAAACGGTGCTTTCTTTTTTTCTGCCGCCATTCTGCCGTCATCGTAAGACAAGACAAAGCAAAAAATCCTTACACATAAAGGCGTAAGATGAACTCGACCAACAGTCATAAATACAGATTGACCCAAAGCGCTGTTTGCACTAAATTGTTGTATTTTAGCTTTTGAGTACAGGACAGACGGGATTTCGGGGATTTTGTCACTTTGTCATTGTAGCTCTTGGAGATTGGAACGGGGATTTCAACGGGGTCTTGTTGGGAGCTTTGCGGGAATTTGCCCATGGGTTCGAGCGTGAAGTGACGAGCCATCTGCGCTGACGACGTGTTTTGACGACGGATTTTGAGCTATTTTTGCTTCGTGATGCCCAAATGACGACCAAACAGACGACCAAACAGACGACCAAAGACATCAAAAGACGACAGCAAACGGAAACAGAAGGAAAACACCAAAAACAAGAAAAAGCCTTTGAAATACTCGATTTCTCAAGTGTTTCAAAGGCTTTTCTTTTGTGTTGCTACTACAAAATAGATCCATATAAGCCTATCGTACAAAAACAGTCCGTGATTTTTGCCGTAAGGGTAGACTTATCCCTTGTCGATGATGGGAGTTGACAGTAACCGCTATCTTCCGGGGTGCTACTCCATGTTTGCAAACGAAGCTATGTAAATAATCGAACAATTAAGGAATCATACCCAGTTCTTTCATTGCTTTGATGAAGATATCTGCTTCTCCGCGAGGATTTGCTTTTTTTGTTGCTTCAATGTCATACCACGCATATTCCAATCCATGAATGATAATTGGAATATCTTTGCCAATATGCTGTTCTACATATCCCTCAGATTGTAATTTGATTGCAACCTCAGCAATAATTTGCAACAACTCATAATGACCAACAGGTCCTTTGCCTATGTAATTGAAATTACTGTCATAGCAATCGTCATCTTCTTTTCCTATATCGGTAATGCCATTTTCTTTATACCAATCAAAGAGTAACGCGGTCATTTCGGGTTCTTCGTCAGGATCAATAATCGGTGTTTCATCTTGTCTCCAAAACGCATAATTCCAGCGTTCTT
>JAZSJO010000112.1:0-3755 GCA_045534365.1 Eubacteriales bacterium | reverse complement strand
TAAGGCAGCTTCAGACTGTCGAAAAAGCCGTTCTACCGCAAGCAATAAAAAAGAAAATAGACCGAACAATAGAAAGATTTAAACAATTTATAAATAGATAAGCGCAAGGCATTCGTCGAGAAAGCCTTGCGCTTGCTTGCTTTTTCCGTTCTTGCACTCTGATGTACCACAGTACGCCGTCATCTGCAAGAACGAAAAATATACCTGCCTTTTTCGAAGTCTCCCAGCGTGTCGAGACTTTCTCGACACGCTGAAGCTGCCCTAAGGCAGCTTAATATTCAATCGTTACCCGACGCGTCCACGCTTTTCTTTCTCGCTCGCACAAGCTCCCACGGCAGATAGAGCGCGGTCATCAGCGGCACGAGTATCACGGGAATACCGAGAAAATGATTGCCCCAATTCTGTTCAAACCAATAGAGCGGATTGCCCTTGTCGGCTTCCATCAGGAACATATAGTTGGTATCGAGCAAAACGTTAACAACGTAAGCGGGTATAGCCAGTAAAACAAGCAGCCCCAGAACTCTCGGCAGATATTTCGCTCTCGGCTTTATATCTCCGCCAACGGTCAGCATAAGAGGATAGAGCGCCAGAAGTATATGTACCGTAAAGGAATGCCAATGCATAAAGTTTGCAAACGGAAGCTTCGTCCAGGTCGGGAACAGAAGCGCCAACACCGCCGCGGGAATACATATTGCGTAAAGGAAATTTCCAAGCGTCTTTGAGGGCTTGAAAACGTGTATAGCTATTAAAAATATGTTGATAGTACAAAGCTGAAGCGGCAGATAATTTTTCGTATAGCGTCCGAAGGCGATAAGCACCACCATTTTCAGGATCTCATCAAGCACGATGAGTCCCGCCACGGTAAAACGCCAACGCTTTCTTCCATTCTCTCCGCTCCTGCGATAAAAGAAGCAACAGACTGCGCAAACGACCACGAAGGTTATCAACCAAAAAATATGTGTGGCACTCCAATGAGAAAATCCAACTCCGCTCTTTATTGAACCCGTCGTTTCAAAAAAATACTCCATAAAAACCTCGAATATGCCAAAATATACCGATATTTTAACATAAGATAAAATACAATTCAATCAATGACAAGAAAAATTAAGAATATTTAAGAATTCAAAGCAATATCGCAAAAGCAAAAACGGTACGCATAAGCGCACCGATTTTGCTAATTAATCGTTTTTATATTTTCAGCATTCTAATATTTCGGTGAAATGTGCTTAAGATATGATCAAAATAAGAATTAATCCTTCTTATATCCAATGTTTCTTGCCTTGGCGGGATCAAAGGTAAGGTTGCAGATCGAAGCAACGAGACCGTAAATACCGAAGGTGATCATCGTGAGAAAAATGTACGCAAGTGTTCTGGAGGTGAATCCCGCGGGCTTAAGCTCGGTATGATTGATAATAATGCTACCGATCCAGCCTAAGAAAAAAGTAAGTAAAAATCTGACGAGGTTGTTGTTGTCCTTCATTGTAATGTTCCTTTCCTTAATACTTTTTTTCAAAGCAAAACTCTCCGTCGCAGCAATGCTCACCGAACCGCACGCCGCAATCGCCTGCTCTGTAAGATTATTTTACCATAAATTTATAGATTTTACAATAGAAAATTCAAAAAATATTTGACTGAAGAATATATACAACAAAAATCGGTACGCATAAGCGCACCGATTTTCGAGTTATTAAGATTTATTATATTTTTATTCCTCGTCAAGAGTTTTCTCTGCCTCTGCCTGAAGCTCGGGATCAAAGGAGAGCATAGGAGCTACGTCCTTGTTTTTGATCTTTCGATCCACGTAGTTCTTCGTTATCTTGAGAACGAGCGGGAAAAGCGCCAATACGCCGATGAGGTTGGGTATCATCATCAGACCGTTGAAGGTGTCGGAGATATCCCATGCAAGACCGCCCTCGATCACGGCGCCCGTAACCATCATAATGACGAAGATCACCTTGTAGACCTTAGCTCCCTTTGCGCCAAACAGATACTCGATCGACTTTGCGCCGTACTGAGACCATCCCATTACGGTTGTAAACGCAAAGAAGAGTATCGCTATAGCGACAAACCACGTTCCGGGTGCGCCAAAGTATTTGCCGAAAGCCGTGGAAACGAGAGTGTCTCCGTTCACACCAAGGGCAGGCGCGCCCGTTGAAAGATCGATATATCCCGTGGACAGCACCACGATAGCGGTCATGGTACAAACGACAAACGTATCGAAGAATACCTCGAATATACCCCACATACCCTGCTTTACAGGCTCCTTGACGTCAGCCGCCGTGTGGACGAGAACGGACGAGCCAAGTCCCGCTTCGTTTGAGAACACGCCGCGCTTGAAGCCCTGCGTCATCGTCTGTTTGATAAGCACGCCGATTCCGCCGCCGATAAACGCCGCGGGCTTAAACGCAAACTTGAAGATGGAAGCGAACATAGGGCCGACCTGATTGATATTTATTGCAACTATGACCAGCGAGCCTATTATATAAGTGATCGCCATAAAAGGAACGACGACCTCTGCAAAATTTGCGATACGCTTGAGTCCGCCGAGAATGATCAACGCGCCAACGACCAGCAGAACGCATCCGATGATAAGATGGATGATATCGATCTGAGTGCCCGGAATGAAGCCAAGAGACGCGTTCTTAAAGAACGCCGCGTCCATATTCAGAACGATCTTGTTGATCTGCGCCATATTTCCGATTCCGAAGGAAGCCAGAACCGCAAAGCAAGCAAACAAGACCGCAAGGACCTTGGATACTGGCTTCAACCACTTTTTACCGTAGCGCATTCCAAGACCGTCGCTAAGGTAGTACATAGGGCCTCCCGACCATTCGCCGTCCTTGTTCTTGCGGCGGTAATATATGCCCAAAATATTCTCGGAAAACTTGGTCGTCATACCGAAAAAGGCAGCTACCCACATCCAGAAGACCGCGCCGGGACCGCCCGTTACTATCGCGGCGGAAACACCCGCAATGTTACCCGTTCCTATCGTTGCAGCAAGAGCCGCGCAAAGCGCCTGGAACTGCGAAATGCTCTTTTTATCCGTGTTCTTCGTGCTTTTACTGTTCTTTTTGAAAATACTTGCGATGGTGCTCTTCCACCAGTGACCGACGTGCGATATCTGAAACACCTTCGTTCCAACGGTAAGCAATACGCCCGTGCCGATCAGAAGAATGAGGCCGGGGAGTCCCCAGACCGCGTTGTTGATCGCGCCGTTTATCTTTGACACGACTTCTAAAAACTGTTCCATATAACCTCCATGGAAAAAATAAATTTATAAATAAAAAATGCAGGTCTCGCAAAACACGACCCGCAAAAAAACAGTATCCGCAAAAAAGCAGAAAGCCTTTGTCCTTTTGCCTGAGAGATTGGCGTGTTCAACGCTTGCACCTTCGGCCCCCAAAACGGGTGTCTCCAAAGCTCTGTCAACATTCAGTCCCCATCCTCACGGACACCTGAGAGCGTTACTCCTTCGGCTGTAAAACTACAATTTCCTGAATGCATCGTACAGAATTATTATTTATCTTAGTACATTATACTATACTTGTCGAAATATTGCAATAGTATTTTAAAATTTTTTATTTTTGTTCGCAATTATAAGGTAAATCGCGGTTAGCTTCTCTTGAGCAAAAAAGACTTCATTACAAAACAAATAACAGTGCATAGGACTGCTTTTTTGGTAGGTGACTGCCTGATTTAGAACCCTTACACAAACCGCTTGCGGTTTGGTGTACCACTTCAAGCGACTGAACAGC
>JAZSJO010000184.1:0-2104 GCA_045534365.1 Eubacteriales bacterium | reverse complement strand
ATTCTGCAACAACGCCTCCTTTTGCTCAAAGATCAAGGCTTGGCTGAAATGTGAACAAACTTTATTTTCATTCACCATAATTTTACAAATAAAAACGGCTTGATAATTGACAAAAAGTTAAATATAAGGTATAATAATATTAAAATGGGAGAGAAGGTGGTTTTTTGACAAAAAGTCAGAAAACATCGAAAAAATCCCCAAAATGGAGGCAGTTAAATGGATAAAAATCAGACAGTGGGAAACCTGAAGATCGCCTCGCTGTTTGACGCGGGTACCTTCGTTGAGGTCGGCGCCTACGTCAAGAGATATGGCGAGACCGAGGCATACGACGGCGTTATCTGCGGATACGGCTCGGTGTCGGGAAAGCTCTGTTTCGCGTTCGTTCAGGACAGCGACAGAAGCAAGGGAGCGTTTGACGAGGCAGGCGTCCGTAAGATCGAAATGCTCTACGAAATGGCAATCAAAAACGGCGCGCCCGTGGTTGGCGTGTTCGACAGCGCGGGAGCTGTAGTGCTTGACGGAAGCGCGACTCTTTCTGCGTACGGCAGATTTGTCTCCTGCGTGGCAAAGGCGTCGGGTATCATTCCTCAGATCGCCGTTTACGACGGTATCTGCTCGGGTATGGCACTCACTATTGCAAATATGTTCGACCTTTCGGTAAAGGTCACGGATAAGGCAGAGCTTTATCTCAAAGCAGAGGTCAAGGATAAGGAGATAAATTGCTCAGTCGAGGCAGAGAACGAGGCGGAGGCTTTCGTCGCCGTAAGAAATCTCGTTGAGATGCTTCCCCAGAATAATAAGGACGACGCAAGTCAGATGAGCGGCGACGACGCGGCTCGCGCGGTTGCTATCGACGGTCTTACGGGCAAGGCGCTTATTGAGGCGCTTGCCGATAACGGCGTGTTTACCGAGATAAACGCGAGAGTAAGCGGTATCGTTACGGGCTTTGCTTTCTTTGGCGGCACACTCTGCGGAGTAGTAGCGTCCGACAATACCTGCGACGCCGGTAAGATCGGATTTATCGGCGCAAAGAAGGCAAGCGAGCTTATCTCCTTCTGCGACAGATTCGGAATTTCGGTGCTTACGCTCGTTGACAGCGAGGGACTTTGCGATTGCGCTTGTCCCGTATGCGCGGCGGCTCTTGCTTCGGCTTACGCAAACGCAACGGTCGCAAAGGTAACCGCGGTAGTAGGTAAGGCTTACGGCGCAGGCTTTACGCTTCTCGGAAGCAAGGCTCTCGGAGCTGACCTTGAGATTGCGGTTGAGAATGCTGTCATCAGCGTTATGTCCCCCGAAAGCGCGGTCGCGTTCCTTATGAATGATAAGATAACCGCTGAAAAGTCCCGCGCGGACGTTGAAGCAGAGTGGTGTGAAAAGTACGCAAGCGCTATCTGCGCGGCAGAGAAGGGAGATATCGACGATATCGTTGAAGCCTCTACACTTCGCGCTCGTATCTGCTCGGCTCTCTATATGCTTTCCTCGAAGGCAGACGGTTGCCCTGAGAGAAAGTATGCGAGAACTCCTCTTTGATTTTCGGAGGTTAATATGAGATTTTGGAAAAAAGCAAGTATATTTATCGCTTTTTCTCTCGTGATATGCGCTCTCTTTTCGTTGGCGGTATTCGCCGCTGATGCGAGTGAGAATGGCGGACAGCTCGAAATGTCGCTTAAGCCCGAGAGCTTCGGAGAAAGACTTGAATATGCTGTTCAGGGTACCGTAACGGGAATATTGATGGTATTCTCCGTCCTCGCCTTGCTTTGCATCATACTTTACGGATCAAAGCTCGTGTTTTACGATATTCCCAACAGAAAGAAAAACGGCAACAAAATAGCTCCCGTCAGCTCTGCTCCCGCAGAGAAGGTAGAGACGGAGGCTCCCGTTGCCGTGAGCGCACCCGAGACGAATGACGACGGAGCGCTTATAGCGGTCATAACCGCGGCGATAGCGGCGGCAATTGAAGGTAGCGAATACAAAGACGAATTTGCAGGCGGCTTCAGAGTGGTATCTTTTAAGAGAAGCTCAAAGGGCTCGTGGAACAGAAAATAAGATTGAAAGGCTTGGTATATAAAAATGAAAAGATTTAACGTAACAGTAAACGGCGTAT
>JAZSJO010000050.1:0-7672 GCA_045534365.1 Eubacteriales bacterium | reverse complement strand
GACAAGGCTTTGGGGCGGGTTCGTATTGCTACTCCTATCCTAGAGGCGGCGTTTGGGAGAAGGGGGCTTTCTTACAAGAAAACCCCCTTCTCCCACACCATCTCTCTTATTCTAACTTCAAATAATCGCTATTCAAAAACGCGTGGGCGGTAAGCATAGAATCGGTAGGTATAAGCTTTTTCGCTCCGCATTTAGCGCAGCTTACGCAAACGCCCTCGTCTATGACCTCGACCTCGTATTCGGAGTCCTCACGCTCAAGCTCTTCATCGGGCAGGGGCTCTCTTCCCTCGGGATAGCATCTGCAATATATCTTGCCCTCGGCGTCAAGATCGCCTACGATATAGGTGATAACGTCGAGCACCTGCGGATCGGGCAGAGTCTGCTCGTCTCCGTGAAGGCTCTTGAAATCGCTGATGCCGTTCTCCTCGAGCATATCGAGAAGCTCAAGCTCGGTACGCGCGAGCTCTGCCTTTACGCGATTGGCTTCTCCCACGAATCCGATATTGATATCGGAATAGGGGCAAGGCAGAAGAAAGATATCCTTTGAAAAAAACATAGAGCCGTTCACGTTAAAGCTATGGGGCTTATTGCAGAAAATACAGGGAACGTTGACTCTCATCTGTCCCTCGTCTCTGCGGTAAACGATCTGCATCTCGCTTTTCCCGCAGGTGCATTTCAGCTTGACCATATCGGCAGAAAGCGAGAAAAGTCCGACGAGACTTATAACTCCCGCTCCGCATTCGGGGCAACGGTATGCAACCGTCGTCTGTTTAGAATCGATAACCATAAAATCTCCAGAATATTATTTTTGCAAATTACACTCTTTAACATAATATGCAATACTTATATTTATTGACATAGGGCTGTCACGTTAAGCGGCAGCCCTTAAATTTATTCGTTTATCAGTGATCGTGACCTGCGTGGTCGTCTGTTCCCGTGGAGGATCCCCACTGAACGGTACCGATATCGGAAATAACTGCGTTGTCTATAACGTAGCTGCCGTCCTTCTTCATCTCCTCAAGAGTGGAGGTGTACCATTCGTCAAGCTGCTCTGCAACGACGGCGCTATACGCGTTTGCATACCAGAGCTCGTCGCCGTGCTGCGCAAAGTAGAGAACGCCGTACTGTGTTGTCTTATCGTCAACCTTGATCTCGATAATATCGGATACGGTATTGTCGGCAATATCGTCAGCCTCGATCCACTCGTTGAGAACGTCGTAGGTAGCGTTGAATACGCCTTCTCCCTGCTTCTCAAACATATTGAACTCGAACATCTCGTCGTCGGAATGCTCGTGATCCGCGTCGGAGTGGATAGCGTTGTACTTTTCTTCAGCAAGATCGTAGAATCTGTCGCTGTTCATCTCTCCCGCCTTGAAGCTTGCAAGGAATTCCTCGGCGATCGCCTTTTCGTTAACTACGAGGTAAGCGAAATCGTGAGTCAAGGTCTTGTCAAGACCGTTAGGCTTGGTTACAAGGTAAACGGTTACGGTAAATACTTCGTCAACGTTTGCGGGGGTCTCAACGGTCTCGCTCTCGGACTCGGACTCGGATGCGCTTTCGGTCTCGGAAGCCGCCTCGGTAGCGGATTCGGTCTCCTCCTCGGACTCAGCCTCGGTAGACTCGGTCGTTTCAGCCTTCTTGGTGGTGGTCTCGGTCTCTTCTATGACCTTAACCTCTCCCTCCTTAGCGGGAGTCTCACCGAAGAGCCAATCGTGAAGCTCGTCACCGGTCTCATAGCTTATGGTGCTCTTGAGCTCCTCTATCTTGGACTCAAGCTCCTCCTCGGGAGAGAGAGTCTCTTTCTCGGTCTCGCTACCCGTCTCGGTATCTGCCTTCGTCTCCTCCTCGTCGGGAGTCTTTGCGATCTCATAAGCCTCAACAAGCTCAACAAACTCTGCAGGAGTCTTTGCCGCAGCTATCTTAGCCGCAGAATCCTTAGCGGTCTGCACTGCGAGATCGTAGATAACGTCGTTGCCGTAATCCTTGCTGGATACGGATATTTCGTAAGAAAGAACCTCTGCGGTATAGTAATCGCTCTTATTGTTGAGAACGTGATCAAGAATATCGGAATCGTCCTCGTCAAGCGCCTTCTCAAGCTGCTCCTGCTTGTACTCCGCGTAGTTGGAAGCAAGCCAGATAAGCTCGTAGCAATGGCGAACGTCACTCTTCTTAACGCCCTGACCGTATCTTACGGCGTAGGACGAGCCCTCGGCGAGAATAGAATCGTTGATAGCCTTAACGTTATCTTCTATCTCTGCCTTATCCTCTGCGGAAAGAGTAATACCGTCTGCAATAGCCGCGTTAGCGTATATTACGTACATATCGACCTGATCCATAACTGCGGATACGAAATAGTCGTACCAGGTGCTTCCCTCGTACTGAGTTCCGAGGTAAAGCGCTACGTCCTTGGAGATAGTCTGCTCACGGAAGCTCTTGGAAAGATCGAGATCGAGCACCTTGTTGTTGAGGTACAGATTGTAGTAAAGAGTCATATAGTCGTTGCTGTACCAATCGATGATGTACTGATTGAGGAAGAAGCTCATCATAGCCGCGTCGACCTCAACGTTCTCGGTCTTTGCCGCGTCCTTGGAACGGAGGAATACACCGTTGTCCACGATCACGTTGAAGACGAGAATAAGCGCGATAAGTAAAGCGAATACCGCGCAAACGATCCCTATCGTTTTGTCGGTACGGCTCTTCTTGGTTTCATTTTTCTGCTTTTCGATATACACCTCAGAGCTCTGAATCATTTCTTCAGCTCTCTTCTGGCTGTTTCTTTTTCCTTTTCCCATTATAGGTTCCACCTTTTCAGTATTTTTGGCTTGAAGATCAAACCGATCCCCCGACCGACGTCGGAAGCATAACACCGTTTATTATAATATTTTTGAGTGACAGTTTGTTGAATAGATTATGAACAAGGCGAAAATTTTTATTGCTTTCGGTTCAAAATCTCTATTTTCTTGACAAATTTCGAGAATTTTCTTACATTAATATCAATATCTGCCTTTTCAGACGTTCATGATCATCGGAATTATCATAGGCTTACGCTTGGTCTTGGCGTAAATGAACTTCGCGAGGTCGTCCTTGACCTTTCCCTTTATCTGATACCAATCGGTCTTATTTCTCGACGACAGGCAAGAGTCGATGGTATCGAGCGCTATCTTGCGCATCTCTTCCATAAGATCCTCGGATTCTCTCACGTAAACGAAGCCGCGGGAAACTATATCGGGGCCCGAGAGCAGATATCCTCCGTCGGAGCTTACGGTAGCAACTATCACGATAAGACCGTCCTGCGAGAGCAACAGTCTGTCGCGAAGCACGATGTTTCCGACGTCGCCCACTCCGTATCCGTCCACGAGCACTCTGCCCGCGGTGACCGTTCCGTTTATCTTCGCTCCGTCCTTGTCTATCTCAAGCACGTTTCCGATATCGGAGATAAAGACGTTACGGGAATCCATACCCATTTGTATAGCGAGATCCCTGTTTGCCGACATATGCTTGTACTCGCCGTGAACGGGCATAAAGTATTTCGGTCTCGTAAGGGCCTGCATAAGCTTCAGCTCCTCCTGACAGGCGTGTCCCGAAACGTGCACCTCGACCGCCGCGTCGTGTATGACCTCGACTCCTATCTTGCAAAGCTCGTTGATTATTCTGCCCACGAGCTTTTCGTTACCGGGAATAGCGCTTGAGGATATTACGACCAGATCGTTCATACAAAGCTGAACGTCTCTATGCTCGCCGAACGCCATACGGTAAAGCGCGCTCATAGGCTCGCCCTGACTTCCCGTGGTAACTATGGTCAGCTCCTCGGGTCTGTAGCGTCTTATCTCGGAGATATCTATAAGCACTCCCTTGGGAACGTGCATATATCCAAGCTCGGTCGCCGCTCCTACGATATTGAGCATACTGCGTCCCGTTACCGCCACCTTTCTGCCGTGTCTCGCCGCCGCGTCGATTATCTGCTGGACTCGGTGAACGTTTGACGAAAAGGTCGCTATTACTATCCTTTTCTTTTTATGAGTCGTGAAGATATACTCAAGAGACGCGCCTACCTTTCGCTCGGATGGGGTGCTTCCCGCTCTCTCGGCATTGGTGGACTCACACATAAGGAGCAACACTCCCTCCTTACCAAGCTCTCCAAGTCTCGTCAGATCCATTATCTCTCCGTCGATAGGCGTCAGGTCGAGCTTGAAGTCGCCCGAATGAACGATAGTTCCGAGCGGCGTCTTTATAGCAAGCGCGCAGGCGTCTGCTATAGAGTGATTTACGTGGATAAATTCAACGGTCATTCCTCCAAGCCTTACCGTATCTCCTGCCGAGACCACGTTAAGAGAAGGAACGTTCTCAAGAGAAAACTCCTTGAGCTTATTTCTTACTATTCCAAGCGTCAGCTTCGTGCCGTATATGGGAGGATTGATATTGCGGAGAACATACGGTATCGCGCCGATATGGTCCTCGTGACCGTGAGTGAGAACGATTCCTCTTACCCTTGAGGCGTTTGCTTCAAGATAGGTCACGTCGGGTATCACGAGGTCTACGCCCGGCATCTCCTCGTCGGGAAAGCCGAGACCGCAGTCGATGACCACTATGTCGTCGCCGCACTCAACGGCGGTCATATTCTTACCGATCTCGTTAAGACCTCCCAGGGGAATTATACGGATCTTTGCGTTTTCGTCGAAGGCGACGGACGGCGATTTTCCGCGCTTTTGCTGATTGGGTTGGCGGCGCTTTTCGACCGCGCTATCCTTCGGCTTCTGCGTCTTTTGAGGATTCTGCTTCTGAGACTTGGGGGCGTTTTTCGTATCTTTTGAGCTTGCGTTGCCTCCCGCGCTCTGTTGAAGCCTTGCATTTTCGTCTATCTGAGGCTTCGCCGTTCTGCGATTGCTCTTTTTCTTTTGCATTGCGGGCAGAAGCTTTTTCTGAGCGTTCTTTGCAGACCTCGCCTCGTCGCCCTTCTTTCCGTTATTTTTTTCATCAGAGCCCTTATTGCTCTTTTTCTGAGCGTTGGGCTTCTTGTTTTCGTTGCTTTGATTCTTTGCCATATATTGCCTGCCTTTCTTTTCTTGTAATTGATGATCGGCGCGCCAAAATCCTCTTCGGGTAAGTATGCGCCAAAGAGTACTCGGACAGATCGCCCGAGCTTCGCCGTGTATTAAGTACGCGTAAAAGCGCCTTCGTTCCGCGCTTTTTGCCGATGTAAGCACGCAGGAGAAATACGTGCTTTTATATCATAAAAATGAGCGTCAGCTCAATATTTCCGTAACCGTTATCTCGTATTATACACCAAAAAACCGATTTTGTCAAGAGTTGCTTTTCATCCCGCAAGGATGCATATTATCCCCACGAGCGCGCCACCGATCCCGCTGCCGCCCAGAAAGGTCGCCGTCCACGCAACGATCTCCCTTTTGCTCGGCTTTCTGCGTTTTTTATCGTGACAGCCGCAATTTTCTATTATTCTGTTCGCCTCCTCGACGATACTGCCGCCGCGAGCCTCCGCGCCGCGTCTTATCACAAAATACGCCTCCTCGAAAAGAAAGCTGTCCTCTGTTTTTACAACTATCATCCTCTTTTGCGCGCCCTTGAGCATATTTCCCCTCCAAACGAAAGTTTTTTTATTGATTTTCGCCCGAAAGTTCTTATTTAAAACAAAGATTACAGATAAAGCAGGAAAAAAAGATGCAAAATATCATAACCGTGAACGCCAAAGGCAGAGCGTAGCCCGTTTTCTTGACCTTCACGGAGGAAAAATACACCGAAATTATATACACCACCGTGTCAGAGCTTCCCATAATGACCGCGGCGCACGTCGCGGCGAAGCTGTCCGCGCCGACCTCCTCAAGCAGAGACGAAAAGATAGCCGACGACGCGCTTCCGGAAAAAGGTCGCGTCAGGATAAGCGGCACGATCTCGGGAGGAACGCCTATCTTATCGGCAGGGCCGCTCAAGGCTCGGCTCAAGAGCTCGGTCGCTCCCGAGGCTCGAAGCATTGAGACCGCGGCAAGTAAAATAACGAGAGTGGGAAGAAGTCCTACGACCGTACGGAGTCCCTCCTCCGCTCCCCTCAAAAACACCTGAAAATAATTCGCCTTCCCCACTATCATAAGTATTCCCGCGACGAATATTATAAACGGAACGGCAAGTGACGCGACAAGCTCAAGAAGCTTCATAGGACTTCTCCCTCTTTTCCCTCGTCCATCTGTTTTCCTTGAGACTCTTTCTTCGGTATTGGAAAGAAAACGCGGCTATCCGAGACAAAACAAGCGACACGAAAGCGCAGGTAAAGGAGGTGATCCATATAGGCAACACGACGGCAAACGGATCAGACGCGCCCGCGGCGCGCATAAGAGTAAGAATAGTTGACGGAACAAGGGATACCGACGAGGTATTCAATACCGCCAGCGTTATCATATCCGCGCTTGCCCTTTCGGGCTCGGGGTTTATCCTTTGAAGCTTTTCCATAGCAGAAAGCGCCAGAGGAGTCGCCGCGTTTCCAACGCCAAGCATATTTGCGGCGATATTGGCGGCGATATCCTCGGAGATGTCGTCGTGCTTTGACGCCTCGGGGAAAAACAGCTTCAATATCGGGCGAATCATTTTCGTTATCGCTCTTATTGCCCCCGCCTCTCTCAAGACCTGCAGGACACCGCACCAAAGGCACATCATTCCTATCAATGCTATAGTCAGACTTACCGCCGACGCCGCGCCGTCAAGCGACGCTGCCCCAAGCGCTTCTCCCCTTCCCGTGACGATCCCGAAAACAACGGATATCACTATTATAACTCCCGCTATCTTACCTATCATTTTTCGCTCCCGACATAAAATCCCATTATTCGACAAAATTCCCGAGAATTCGATTTTATTCGTCCAAATAATTGTAAACAATCCATTAATTTCCATTTTTGGTCTTGACAAACCATTTTTCGTATGTTAAAATATGAGCAGACGGAAAGAAATCCGTCGAATAATATCGCACATCCCTAATAAAGCTCGGCAAGCGTCGACACAGTTTAAAAATCATCGCGCTATCCGAAAATATCCACGCCAGGCATATGCCGCAATCTGCTTGGCGGAATAAAAACAAAATAAATTTTTATGCGGCAGAAACGGAGAAAAAATATGAAATCCACAGGAGTAGTAAGAAAAGTAGACGAGCTTGGAAGAATAGTTCTTCCCGTAAGCATCAGAGCCACGATGAACATCAAGGAAAAGGATTCCCTTGAGATATTCACCGACGAAAACAGAATAATCCTTCAGAAATACGAGCCCTCCTGCACCTTTTGCGCCAACGCCGACAATATCGTGTTCTTCAGCGGCAAGCGCATCTGTGAGGAATGCCTCAAGAAGATCAAGGAATCATTCTAATTTATTCTCCCGATATTTCCAATATACCTGAAATGCCGTTTTTACGGCATTTTTTTGTAGTAATGGTTGTGGATAAATTGGGGTTTATCTAATTCTTTTTTGTTCATTTCTTTTCCTCGACGAAAAGAAACGAACAAAAGAAACGCCGCTTAAAGAGGGGAGAAAAAGATCTCCCCTCTTTAAGAAATCTCCCCACCCTACAGAGCATATCTTAAAGCGAAATTTCACTTGTTGTATTTAATAAACACCTTTTTGGGTAGGGTGTTTCTTAAGAGGGGAGGATGTCGGAGCAGTTCGGTTAGCGAAGTCT
>JAZSJO010000095.1:0-11500 GCA_045534365.1 Eubacteriales bacterium | reverse complement strand
GGCCCGTTGGTCAAGCGGTTAAGACACGGCCCTTTCACGGCTGTAACATGGGTTCGATTCCCGTACGGGTCACCAAAAAGAATAAGGAGTAGCAAAAGCTACTCCTTATTCTTTTTGCGCACTTCGTGCGAGGAATCGAATCTTTCACCAAACGGCAACGCCGTTTGTGTAAAGGTTCTGATTTCCATGAAAATTTTGACCTCGACGGGCAAAATTTTTATCTTTAATTAAACTTCACCATTAATATTATGCCGGAGAAACGACATCACCAAAAATCGTTTGCGATTTTTGTGTAAAGGTTCTGATTCCCGTACGGGTCACCAAAAAAGAAGCAAACTTCTCTGTTTTTTGATGTGTTTTGACGATTTAAACTACGGGCAGCTTTTCCAGTGCCTTTGCGATCTCATCGTCGGTAGGACGGTAGTCCTGCATAATGCCGTTGTGGAATTTTTCGTAGGACATCATATCAAAGTATCCCGTACCCGTAAGACCAAAGACGATAGTCTTTTCCTCTCCCGTTTCCTTGCATTCCTTAGCGATATCGAGAGCGACCTTGATAGCGTGGCTCGATTCGGGAGCGGGGAGTATGCCTTCAACGCGCGCAAATTCCTCAGCCGCCGCGAAGACCTCGGTCTGCTTGACGGTAGTCGCTTCCATAAGCTTATCGTCGTAGAGCTGAGAGAGCGTGCTGCTCATTCCGTGGTAGCGGAGACCTCCCGCGTGAGTTGCGGCAGGCATAAAGTTAGAGCCGAGAGTGTACATTTTCGAAAGAGGACATATCATACCCGTGTCGCAGTAGTCGTAGGCATATTTGCCTCGTGTTAAGCTGGGACAGCTTTCAGGCTCGACGGCGATTATGCGGTAGTCGGCCTCGCCTCGTATCTTTTCGCCCATAAAGGGAGCGATAAGACCGCCGAGATTGCTTCCGCCGCCCGCGCAACCGATAATTACGTCGGGCTTGATGTCGTATTTGTCAAGGGCTATCTTCGTTTCAAGACCTATTATAGATTGTTGAAGCATTACCTGATTGAGAACGCTTCCGAGAACGTAACGGTATCCCTCGGTGTGAGTCGCCTTTTCAACGGCCTCGCTTATAGCGCAACCAAGGCTTCCGCCCGTGCCGGGATGCTCCGCAAGGATTCTGCGGCCTGCCTCGGTCTCGGTAGAGGGCGAGGGAGTGACCGACGCGCCGTACGTCCTCATTACCTCGCGGCGATGGGGCTTCATCTCGTAAGAGCATTTTACCATATAGACCTTGCAATCAAGTCCGAAATAGGAGCACGCCATAGCAAGCGCGGTGCCCCATTGACCTGCGCCGGTTTCGGTGGTAACGCCCACTAGTCCCTGCTTCTTTGCGTAATATGCCTGCGCGATAGCAGAATTGAGCTTGTGGCTTCCGCTCGTGTTGTTTCCTTCAAATTTATAATATATCTTTGCGGGAGTCTGAAGCTTTTCTTCGAGGCAGTATGCTCGGACCAAGGGCGCGGGGCGGTACATCTTGTAAAAGCTTCTTATCTCCTCGGGGATCTCGTAATACGCGGTGGTGTCGTCAAGCTCCTGCTTTATGAGCTCGTCGCAGAATACGCCCGCGAGATCCTCGGCGGTCATTTTTTCGTGCGTTACGGGATCGAGGAGCGGCGCGGGCTTGTTTTTCATATCCGCGCGAAGATTGTACCAGGCTTTGGGCATCTCGCTCTCTTCAATATAGATCTTATAAGGTATCTGCTTGTTTGACATGATTTTTACCTCTCTTTCGCCAAACTGTGGAGTTTTAGGGCAGAGAAAATAAAAAATCCCCGTCCCCTGAAATGCCGGGACAGGAATCATTCCTGCGGTGCCACCCTGCTTGATGTAAAACATCCACTTAAGATATACTCACGCTCTTTATCAGCGCGATATATTGACCTTTGCTTACGGAGCGTCCTCTCCGTCTCACATACTCCAAGCGACCGCAATTTCTCGTTCGCCGTTTCCGCTCGCCCTCGGAAGTCCATTCAGCATAACGTTTTTCGCCGCATTCTCACCCGCCGCGGCTCTCTGTGCAAAAAGAGGTCTGCTTACTTACTCTTCCTCATCGGTTTAGTCTTCACTTTAGTATGCTAAATTGAAGATGTTATTATTATATCACCGCGCGTTATGAATGTCAATAGGTTTTACGCATTTTTTGATATATTTTTGAACCATCTTTAAGAAAATTTAAGAATTTTGTTGATTGAAATTTTAATTATAATATGTTATACTTTTACAGAGAGGAGATGAGACTTTATATGGACGCTTTTTTGAACAGAATTATAGACGCGACGGCGTGGGGAATGGAAAAACCCGCGGCGTACGGAGCTTTTCATCTGATATTTACCTTCGTGGGTATCGCCTTGTGTATTCTTGCGGCGTATTTTTTGAGAAACGTCGGCGAGAAGGGAAACAGAGCGGTGCTTATCAGCATAGGCGTTTTCCTGATGGTAACGGAGGTCTATAAGCAGCTTTTTTATTACTATTACATAGGCAACGGAAGCTATCAATGGTGGATATTCCCGTTCCAGCTCTGCAGCGTGCCGATGTATCTCTGCGTTATCGCCCCGCTTCTTAAAAAGGGCAGGATACAGAGCGGAATGTATCATTTTATGACCACGTTTAATCTCTTGGGCGGTCTTATGGCGTTTATCGAGCCGTCGGGCATAGTTCACGAATACTGGACTCTGACTCTGCACGCGTTTATCTGGCATATGTGTCTCATTTTCGTGGGATTTTATCTTATCGCCTCGGGAAGATGCGCAAAAACGAAAAAGGACTTTATGTACGCTACCGTAACCTTCCTCGTCCTCTGCGTTATCGCCTTTTGTATCAATCTCATTTTCTGGAGGGCGTCGGAGGGTGATATAAATATGTTTTACGTGGGACCGAGATATTCTCCGCTCCTCGTATTTAAGGATATTTCCAAGAAATTCGGCTGGTATATAAGTACGCTTCTTTATATACCCGCGGTGACGATCGGAGCATTTATCGTCTTCCTTCCCGTGCGCCTCTTTTTCAAAAGAAAGACTAAGGCAAGCTTCTCTGCGATAAGCGAGAGCGCGGCGGATGAGGTCGAGGTCGAAAAAGAGCCGATGCTGAAATAAAGAAATTAATTTTAAAAAAGCCTGTCGCAAGACGGGCTTTTTTGCGATATATTCTTTGTGTTTTCTGCTTTTTGTTTATTGACGGAAAAGGGATCTTATGGTATAATAATTATATTGAGAAGCAAAAAGAATTATTCCCGATTTTCCAAAATGGAGGACGTTAAAATAATGATCAAGAAAAGAACCTTGCGCGTATGGGCGGCTATATTCATTCTCCTGCTCGCCTTCTGCGCGACGATCGGCGCGTCTGCCGAGAACGAAAGCGTTTACGATAAAAATAATGCGTTGCTGTCCGAAAGATACAGCGCGCTTTTGACGCTTAAGGCCGAGAATTCTGACACCGAGGCGGGCAGAAACGTCAATAATTTTATCGATAAGTATGCGTCGCTTATGAACAATATAACGCCCGAAAGACTCTCTGAGGAGTCTGCTTCGGAGCTTATAGAGCTTTACTATGCGCAGGGCGAGATAGCGGGCAGAGTGGCTTGGATATATTATACCTATGTAAGCGAGCTTGACGACGACGCGAGAGCGGCGGTGGACAGGGTTCATACGGGCGTACATACCGATGAAGAGGACGTCGACGGTATTCAGGACGAGATAGCAAAGGCGAATAATGCAGACGACCTGCGGGAGGCGGAGCTGCTCTCCTATAATAACGGCGGACTTCTGGCGAGGATATACGTTGCAGTATATACCGAGAGGCTTGACTCTCTTATTCTTCCCGAGGATACCGAGCTTGTAAGCGAGATAATATGGGGCGAGACGGGCGCGGTCGCCTCGATAAAGCAGAGCAAGACGGTCGCTACGGCAGAATATTACGACGAGATATATTCGAAGGCGGCTGCTGATATAATTATTCGAAGAAATAAGGATACGGCGATTTCGGAGATCACGGAGGCGTACGGTATCATATATCCCGACGGGGATTATAAAACCGAGGATTCGGTGACCGAGGCTATCGAAAATATCAACAAGGACGAGGTCTTGCTACCCTCGCGGATGAATCTTGAGATCAAAAATGCGATCTTTGAGCTTTTCGACAAGGTTTGCGAGGAGAACGGCGATTTCGTCAAGGCCTATATAAATGAAATGAAGCTTTCGGTAAGCGACGAGATAAGCTTGGCGGACGTTGAGGGCAGGATCGCAGGTCTTTCGGTAGCCTTCGGGGAATACGAGCTTGATTTCTCAAAGGCCGAGGCAAAGGACATAATAAATGAAGATATTTCAAGCAAGGGATTTGCTTCTGATAGCATCATGCAGACTCTTGCCGACGAATATTGCGCCGAGAGCGGCGTGATCGACGGATGCGATAGGGTAGAGAAGGTCGATAATGAATTATTGAAGGCAAGAGATCGGATATTGCTCTACGAGAAATATAAGGAGAGCGTTGCCGATATCGTAGGCTTTGTTGGCGAGGGCGATATTTCAAAGAGAGCAGAGGAGAGCTACCTTTCCTCCGACGCATCTCTCAAGGCCGTTGACAGCGACGCGGAGGGATATATAACCGAGCTTGAAAAGAGCTTTGCCAACGCTTGTGACGCGCTCGAGCTCCTCGTGACCGAGGCGGAGGTAAAGGCTTACGAGCCAAAGCATACCTATATAATAAATAAGGATATAAAAGAGGTCGCTCTCACCGATAAGGCGGCGATCGTGGCGGCTATTAATGATATGAGTGCGCTTGGCGAGGGCGCGCAGGGTGTTTTCGAGGAACTAGAGATACCCGACGATCTTGCCGCAAAATATAAAAAGATTGCAAGGCTTGAGGTCGAGCAGGCACTCGGACAGACCGCGGGACAGAGAAAGAACGCGGCTGACAAGCTTTGCGTACAGATAGACGCGCTTTCGGTATCGGGCAGAGCCGACGCGCTCGCTTCTCTTGTGGAAAAAGCCGACGGTATCGTATTGAAGGCGAAGGAGACCGACGCGGTCATATCGAGATATGAGGAGATAATCTCTTCTGCCGAATATTCGGATTTTGCAAAAAGCGACAAGGATACTATTCTGAGTATTGCGGACGGAACGGTCACGGCTATCGCCGACACGAAGGCGGGCGAGGATCTTGTGGCGACGGTCAAGGCGTTGTCGGGAGACGGCGTAATTGCCTTGAACAGAGCCGAGGCATGCGCGAGAATTGACGCAGTCGCGGCTTCGAGAGCCGACGTGAAGGATGCCGTGACCAATCAAAGCGTCAAGGAGATCGTTGCCAAGGCAAAGCAGAGCGTTGGCGGAGAAACCGATGCCGACGAGATAGAAAGACTTGCCGACGCGGCTATATTTGACGTATCGAAGGAATTTGACCTTTACGATATGAAGGTGAAGGCAGACGAGGCGAATGCGGCAATAGCGGCTCTTGACGTGCTTGATTTAGAGCAAAAGGGCGAGTTTTTATCGAAAACAGACACCGCGCTTGCGGAGCAATCGGATATTTTGCGCGAGGCGAAGAACGACGCGGTGCGCATCTCTGCCAAGCGCGACCTTGAGACGAGAATGACGACGATAGTTGAGGATTCGAAGCGCGAGAACGAAGCGCAGAGGATCGCGAAAAGAGTCGAATTCGGAGAGCTTTTGAAAACAGATTACAACGAAGCCGTGTTGGCGGTGGAGGGAATGTTGTTCTTGAATCCCGACGAGCGAGACGTATATATTTCCGGTCTTGACGAGGTCCTGGAGAAGGGCTTGGAGGATATAGAGGCGTCCGACGTCCCCGCGCAGATGGAGGAGGCAGAAAGACTTGCATCTGCGGATATGGATGAAATAATCGCCGAAGGGTCATTGGCAGATCTTGCGGCGGGAGGCGAGCGCAGAGCTATATCGAACGGCGACCTGCGCGTTTACGGAAACAGTCTTATTGAAGAGATAAAGAGCCTGCAGTATCTGTCCGAGGAGGAAAAGCTCGTATCGGAGCAGGGAATAATCAGCGTTCTTGATAATTATTCCGCATCGCTTGATACGCTGACCTCGGCGGAAAAGCTCGCCGAGAGCGAGGCAGCGGCATACGGAGTACTTAACAATATAAACCGCGAGTGCGAGTTGAGAGATCTTGCCGAGGCGAAATCCGCGGCGATACTTGAGATCACAAATAAAAAGAACGAGATCGAGGGAAGGATCGACAAATTCGATTTTCTTGACGATAGCGTAAAGGAGGAGCTGAAGACAGAGCCCAAGGCACTGCTTTCCTACGCCAAGCAAGAAATGAAGGAGAGAGACGGCATCGACGACGTTCACGCTCTCCGCGACGAGATAATGAACAAGCTCGATTCTCACGAGAGCAGGGCGAGAAAGAGAGAAAACGAGGCTTGTGTCAAGGCGTTGACACCCGTTATGATAGCTCTTGCGGTAGCTTTTGGCGTTCTCGCGGTAGCCGCCGCGATCCTCGGCCTTGCCGTGAAGAAAAAGCGCGGAGCGGTGTTTGCCCGTTGCGCTCTGCCATTTACGATGCTGGCGGTGATGATGCCCTCGGCACTTGCGTGGGTGATCACGGTATTGCTTGCTCTGCTTGATTTGGCGCTCGTTGCCCTGATAGTATATTTCGTGATCAGGCTTGTTGGCAAAAATGCTTTTGGCGGCTTCTTTGGCGGCGATGATGATTATCTTGAGCCCGCGCAGGAGGACGATCGTTATACGGGTGAAGCGGAAACGGAAGAAGGTTTTGATAATAATACCGCCTTTATAATCGAAGAATTCGAGGGAAAAGCGGTTGAAGAAGAAAAGAGCTGCGGAGTTGCGGTGCTTCCCGAGAGGAAAAAGGCTCCTGCTCTTGCCGAGAGGAAAAGATCCCCCGCGCTGAAGGCGGTGCCCTCGCTTGCAAGGCTATTTGCGCCTCCCGCGAGACTTCGTATCGAGCCCGGTCCTCAGATTATCTATCTGATGCCTCCCTCCACCCCCGAGATACTCGAATCGGTAACGGTCGAGGAAGCCGACAGAATGATGACGGACGAGGAGGCGTTCTCTTACGAGGAGACAAATATGATCAACGCCGAGGTCTACAGCGGCAGAAAGAAGGCCGTCGTGAACGTCGACGCTATAAGCAGAGCCTTTGAGGCGGGTGACGTCGTTTCGATAAACTCGCTGAAGGAAAGAAAGCTTATTTCACAAAACGTGGGCTGGGTAAAGATCCTCGGAAAGGGAGTCGTTGACAAGCCCCTGACGGTGATAGCGCAGAATTATAGCGCGTCTGCCGTTAAGATGATAGTTCTGACGGGCGGCAAGGCGATTCTTGCAGAGGGCTCGCCCGAGAGAAGAAAATAACCAAAAAAGCGACTAGCCCAACTTCTCACAAGGAAGTTGGGCTAGCCACTTTTTTAGTTGGGGAAAATATTAAAAGGTTATTCTTTCTGCGTTCGTCACCTTCGTTCCGTCGAGGGTGAAAAGCACCGCGTCGGCCTTTATGGAGCCGTCGGCAACTATAAATTGCGATGGCATGTGAGCGCGGGTCTTTCTCAGCACTCTCTCGGTGTCCGTGCCTAAAATTCCGTTTTGAGGCCCCGTCATTCCGAGGTCGGTGACGTACGCCGTGCCTTGAGGCAATATCTGCTCGTCGGCAGTGGGGACGTGGGTGTGCGTGCCGAAGATAATGCTTATCTTTCCGTCAAATACCCGCGCCATAGCGTATTTTTCCGAGGTCGCCTCGGCGTGAAAATCAAGGATCGAGATATCGAAATTGCCCTCCTCGCGAGCGAGAACGTATTCGACCGCGTCAAAGGGATCTGAGAGCGACTCCATAAAGGCGACGCCCTGCGCGTTTATACAAAGCACCTTGTAGCCGCACACGTCAAGGATGGTATAGCCGTATCCGGGGGAGCTTCCGGGATAATTTACGGGTCTTATTATCTTTTCGGGATTGTTGTCGAGAAAATCGTAAAGGTCGCGTCGTGACCAGGTGTGATTTCCCATTGTTATAAGGTCAACGCCGCAATCAAGGATCGCTCGCGCGTCGTTTGACGAAAGGCCGTGTATCTCGGTCGCGTTTTCACCGTTGGCTATGACGAGATCGAGCTTCAGTCTGTCGCGAAGCTTCCAGAGATTTTGACTTAAGTATTCGATGGCTCTGGTGCCTACGATATCTCCGATGGCAAGTATTTTCATAAGATCGTTTCCTCTTCCTTTAAGTTATTTGCCAACGCAAAAGCTTGAGAATATGCGCGAGACGACGTCCTCGGACACCGTTCTGCCGTCAAGAGAGCCGAGCGCGCTCATACAATGCTCTATCTCCGCGCAGCATATTTCAAGCGGAAGCTCGCCTTCTATGGCGTTCTTCGCAAGCTCGAGGGCTTCTATCGCTTCGCTTATCGCCGCGTGCTGACGGGCGTTTGAGATTATAGCGTCGTTTCCCGTGTCGAGATCCTTGTCTATGTATATGCTTTCGATGATCTCGGTCAGCTTGTCGAAGCCTTCTCCGCTCTCTGCGGAAAGCGAGAGCGAATATTCAAAGCCGTCCGCAAGCTCTTGTGCCGCTTTCGACAGACCGAGGTCGCTCTTGTTGATTATAGCTACCTTAACTCCACCAAGAGTGTTGAGATATTTTGCCAGAGCAAGATCGTCATCGTCGGGCGTTCTGCTTCCGTCGAAGACCGCCAGGATAAGCTCGGCTTGCTCCGCCTCGCGCCGCGCGCGGTCGATACCTATTTTTTCAACGGTGTCGAGCGATTCACGCAGGCCTGCGGTGTCGGATAGGCGAAGCACCACGCGACCGAGCGTTGCCGTCTCGGTCAGGATATCTCGGGTAGTGCCTTCAATATCCGTGACTATTGCCGCGTCACGACCGACTATTCTGTTGTAAAGAGAGCTTTTGCCCGCGTTGGTGCGTCCTACGATCGTCGTAGCGACTCCCTCTGCCACGGCGTGTCCCGTAGAATAGGTCAGAGATAGCTTTTTAAGTCTTTCAATCTCCTTTTGCGCCATATCGAGCATCTCCTCGCGGCTTATGTCGGCAAGATCCTCGTCGGGATAATCGATATGAGCGAACACCGAAGCCAAAATAGCGCAGAGAGAGTCGTATATTTCGGAGGTCTTGTCGGACAGAATACCCTTCATTCCCGAGCGGGCAAGTCTTATCTGCTCGTCGGTCTTCGCTTCAAGCAGGTCACCGAGTGCCTCTGCTCCCGTCAGAGTCATCTTCCCGTTAATGAAGGCTCTTTTGGTAAATTCGCCCGGGAGCGCGTGTCTGGCACCCGCAAGCAAAAGCGCGGAGAGCACGTGTCTCGTTACAAGCACGCCTCCGTGGCAGGATATCTCAACCGTGTCCTCGCCCGTAAAGGATGCGGGCGCGCGGAAGATTACGGCAATACCGTCGTCTATCTGTCGTGACTCGGCGCCGCTCTTTTCAAAAATATATCCGTAGACCGCTTTGCCGCTCTCGATGTCGGCAAGGCTTTTGCCGTTCTTTGCTCTGAATACCTTCCGGGCGATACTTACGGCATCCTCTCCCGAAACTCTGAGCACGGCGATGCCGCCTTTTCCGTAGGGAGTGCTTACGGCGGCTATAGTGTCAAGATGATTCATATATCCTCACTTAAGAAAAAACGGGCGTTTACGCCCGTTTTATTCGTTATGCTTACTCTACGATGAAGGGCTTGAGCTGCTCGCAAAGCTTATCAGCTCCTACCTCGGAATCGTAAGTGAGCTTGATGGGCTGACGGAGATCGAGGCTGAAGATACCGAGGATCGACTTTCCGTCTACCTTGTATCTACCGCTTTCGAGGTCAACGTCACCGTCAAAGCCTACGAGAATGTTAACAAGCTTATAAACGTCGTTAATTTCCTTCAGATGGATGTTAAGTGTCATTTTTTCTATCCTTTCTTTATAAGGTGTGCTTATTTGAATAAAAGCATTATTCTACGATAATATTATATAATATTAATTTAAAATTGTCAATAGATATTTTCATATAAGCTGTCGACTCTGTTCGACGGAAGGCGCGAAAAAGTATACAAACGGCGAATTCCTTTATAAAATATAGCTTTGTCGAAGACGGTCGAATGGGGTGTTGAAAACCGAAAAAACCTGTGGAAAACTCGGATTTCCCTTGTAAATATTACCTTTAGTTGTTGAAATCTCTGTTGAAAGTGTGGAAAACTCAAGGAGTGACGATGACAGAATGTACAATATTTTTCAGCAAACTAAATCGTACAAATGAGCTTTTCCAGAACGGCGAAGCCGTCTCTGGAGCTTTTCAGCTCGAGGTCTGCTTCGCGGCAGCGCGCCAAGATATTTTTGCATACGTCAACGGAGGGTGCGTTCTTCAGCATCACTGAAATTCTGTATTCGTGCATCTTGAAGGCGTCGGAGATCTCTCTCGTGGTCAGACCGTCGGTCGAAAGCATTACCACCGAGGTCATTTCACACACGGTCTTGGTTATCTCGCCCATGATTATGATAGGATCGGACTTTCTTGCCTTGAGCTCGCGAAGGACGTTGAGCGCCTCATCCTTTCGCCTTGACGATATCGCGTTGGTGAAGGCGTAGGCGTCGTATTCCGCGGCGGGGATCGCGATCTCCTCAACGTCTCTCCTCGTCACCTTGTCGCGCCCCTGCGACCTGACGAAGAAGGATATTTTGTCGGTCTCGCTTGAGAGATTGAACATATCTCTGCCGCATATCTCGACGGTAAGAGCGCAGACCTCGGCGTCGGCGAGGACTCCGTTATGCTCGTAGTGCTTTCCTACCCAGGAGATAAGCTTGGATGGGGTGTTTTTCTCAAAAACGACGGGGGTGACGTGCTCTGCGAGCTTCAAAAGCAGAGATGAAGGCCGCTTGGGGTAATTGCCTATGTCAAAGCGATCTGCGGGAACGTTGATTATAAGGGTGTTATAGTCGTATTCCTCAAGCTTGGCGATAGTCTGACAGAGGGCGTCTATCTCGGATTGCTTCATGCTGTTGAAGTCAAGACCTGTGAGAATTATAAGCTTTCTGTCTGCCATCATAGGCAGGGGCATCATCGCGTCAAGAAGGGCCTCGGGGGAATAGGAGAGGGAATCGAGCTTTATCTCGTTGAAAAACGCGAAGGACGGATCGGGGGATATAGCGTTTATTGCCGTAGTGACGGCAAAGCTTTTCATATAGTCCTCGTCTCCGACGAAGAGATATGCAGATCTCGGCTCTGCTTTGATCTCTTTTCTGAAATCCGCTTCCTTGATGATATCCATTTTTTCGCCCTCCTTTCCGTTACGTTCTATTAATTATATCATTTTGGAGAGGATTAGTCAAGCGTTTTGAAAAATGTTAAGCAATAAAGGCGGGAATTTCAAATTTTGATTTATCGAATTGTTTTTATGTTCATTTTCTGTCCGCAGCGACAGGAAAATTGCCTACGCTGCGCTTCGGCTCGCAAATGCGAGCATTTGCTCTCCCAAAAGAACGCTGCTCAAGAGGAGAAGAGGTC
>JAZSJO010000007.1:0-3868 GCA_045534365.1 Eubacteriales bacterium | reverse complement strand
AAAGGGGGCTTGTAATAAGCTCCCTTTTATATTTTCCTTGAGGTTTTGTTTAAATGCGAATCATACAATAAAATTGCAGTTTATCGGACTCTTGGCGATGTTTTTTTGGAAGTTTCGCTCAAGCCTTTTCAAAGGCTTGGCGCTTGGCGATGTTTTCGTAGAAAACTCGCAACGAGAGCACAAGTGCCCGAAGTAATCGTCGCAACGGGCGAAATACCCCTATCCTTCCAAAGCGCCACCGAAGAGTGAATGCCAAGCCAATGGCTTGGCAGAGGGGAGGACCGTTTGCGGTGGGGAGTGCTTCGCCTAAGGCGAAGTTAACACCGCACAAGTGGGGGTTTTCCCTTTCGTTACAAAGGCTTATCTTGTTCGTTTGTCCGCTTTTTTCTTTGATGCTGTAGGCGCAAAGAAAAAAGCTTGGCAAAAAAGAACACGCCAATAAGGGAGTTTCGCCGCGTGCGCGCGGCGACCAACGCTGCGCGCGTTGGATTGGCGGTCGCTTTTTGAAAAAAGCGACGTAAAAACTTTCAAAAAGGTCATCGCCAAGAGTTCGACAAATCAAAATTTGAATCTCATCCTTGATCTGCTTTTACATTAATAATTATCAAAAAGATAGAGGGAGAAGAAAAACTTTTTCGAAAGTTTTTCTTCTCCCTCTCATTAAAACCAATTATTTCTCTTCAAGATAGATAACGATCTTTCTATTGTTCTCAGAGCCGATAGAGTTTGTGGAAACGCCCTCTATATTCTGGATCTCGGAGTGAATTATTCTTCTCTCGTAAGGATTCATAGGCTCGAGCATAACGCTTCTCTTCTGCTTAAGCACCTTATCCGCCATCTTTCTTGCGAGGTCACGAAGCTTCTCTTCTCTCTTTGCTCTGTAGTTCTCAACGTCAACGGCGATCTTTACGTAAGCGGGCTTAATGCCGTTTACCTTCTTGTTTGCCGCGAGATTTGCGAGATACTGAATGCTGTCGAGAGTGTCTCCGTGGTGACCAATAAGCACGCCTGCACCCTTACCGTTTATATCGATAAGCTTGCAATCCTTATCGGAATCGGGCATATCCTTAAGCTCAACGGTAACCTCAAGTCCCATATCGGATACGAGCTGATTGATAAAGTCAAGCGCGAAAAGCTCACCCTTGATGCAAGCCTTTGCGGATATCTTGGCAGGAGCTGCACCGATGCCGAAAAGTCTCTTCTTGGGCTCGTCTATCACGGTGTATTCTACCTGATCCTTTGAAGCAACGCCAAGCTCCTCAACCGCAGCAGCTATAGCGTCCTCTATAGTTTTTCCTGTTGTAATTACTTCTTTATTCACGATAATATCTCCGTTTGATGAATTCTATCAAGTCGTTTTATTTTTTCTTTTTGTCGGAATCGTCCTTCAGGGACGCGCCCTCGGTCATATCGTTTGCGGGAAGCTCGTCGGACTTCTCTTCGCTCTTGACCTCTTCCTCCTCAACCGCCTTAGGACAGTAATTTCCCTTTTCGTCGTAATCCTCGTCGTCGATATGGTGAAGCGAGCGCACCTTGCCCGCATTCTCGGATTTCTGGATCTTCTTGGGTTGTTTTCCCGTGATCTCCTTTTCAGCCGCCTTGTAATCCTCCTCGGTAAACGTGGGAAGAGGCATAACCTTGCTCATAACAAACTGCTTGAGAACTCCAAGTATGCTCTTGAACACCCAATACACACCGACAGCCGCGGGGACGATGAAGGTCATCCACACGCTCATCAGGGGCATCGTGATATCCATCATATTATTTGAGCAAGCCGCCTGCTTGTCTGCGGCATTCTGCGTAGGCTGAGCCGAGAACTTACGGCTTATTCTCATAGAGAAGAAATAAACGACAAAGGTTATTACGGGTATTGTAAGAAGCCAATACTGCGCCTTGTCAACGGGCTGGAAGGAAGGAATAAGACCAAGATTGATCTTTCCTACGTAGAAGTTAGGTGCCTCTACCGCGATTTCCTCTATCTTAGCCAAAACGTCCGCGCCGTTAGCGCAAAAGCTCTCGATGCCGGCGAACGCGTCGGATCCCAGCTCGGTTATCTTACTGAGTATCTCGATAGAGCCGTTAGCCGTACCGAGCGTAAGACCGAGACCGCCGTTTTCCGCAGATGCGGTGATAAAGGAATAAAGAACGCTTGTAAACTCACTCGACGCTCCGAACACGTACTGAATAGGGTCAATAACTATCCAATAAAGCACGAGGATTATAGGAAGCTGGATAAGAAGAGGCATACATCCCGACATAGGATTGAAGTTTTCCTTCTGATAAAGCTCCTGTATCTCCTGCGTTACCTTCTGCTGAGTCGCCTGATCGTTTCTGCCCGCATACTTTTTGCGTATAGCCATTTCCTTGGGACGAAGCCGGGCTTGTCTTATGGAGTTCTTCTGCTGCTTTATCGAGAAAGGAAGCATAACTATCTCCAGAATGATGGCAAACACGAACAACGTCAGAATATAGCTGTGAGCAGGCATTATTTTGGTTATCCAACCGAGGAATATACCTATCCAGGAAAGTATCTTCGTGAGAAAATCGCTTCTCGCTTCAAGCACGACCTCGGTCTCTCCCCACTCCTCGGCAGTTTTGTCGGTATCTATCACGGTCCTGTTTCCACAACCCGATAAAACCACCGCAAAAACCACGAGAAGCGCCAAAAGGAGCGCTATTTTCGGCAATATCCTGCCGACTGTAATTTTCTTGTTCATTACGAATTAGTCCTCTCGTTATTATTTTCATTTTTGGACTTCACGTTGCACTCAAGCGGCAATTCGTAAATAAAAACGAATCTTCCATCCGCTCGCGCGCCGTTGTCATATACGTTTTCTCTTATCTCCCGACCGATTTTTTTATTGCGGAGTCCTGTGAGCGGCACGGGATCGTACCCTCCCGGGAATAACGGCTGACACCGAAAGATTCGGCAGACCGTCAATATCATTCCGACAAAGAAGCCTCGTTTCTGAAATGCCTCAAGGGCATAGGCTGAGCATGAAGGCGTAAACCTGCAGCACGGTCTTCGTTTCAATGGGGAAAGGAATTTACGGTAAAAGCGAACAAGCGCTATACAGATATATTTCATATCTTCTTATAATCGAGGGCCCCAAACATTTCCAGCTTGGAAAAAGCATATTTCAATTCCTTTGCTATCTCGCCGCTCTTTCTGCCCACGATGTCGGGCTTTGCGCTGATAACTATAAGAAATCCTTTCTTCAAGGCATCCTTGTGACAGGCATACGCCGCCCTTATTATCCTTTTGGCGCGGCTTCGCTTCACTGCGCCTCCGACCTTCTTCGAGACCGAAAGTCCCAATCGGTTGACGACTATCTTTTGCGGATGCTCCTTCTTCAGCTTGTTTGCGTGCAGATCCTTAAGCACGTACACGCACACGTACCTTCCGAAGAAATGCTTTCCCGAGCGATACGCCTTATTATAAAGATGATGCTCTTTAATTGCGGGAAATTTCATTCTTATACCTCTTTTTTGCGTCGGTATGACGCCTTGTCTTTCTGTCGTGCTATGCTTCCGTCAAATCGTCCTCTTCGGCATCGCTTCGCCGCGCGGGACTGCGCAAAATAAAAATCTCTTTTAACGCTAAAAACCCCGATGCCTATACACACAAGCTTATCTTGAAATGAAACAGGTCATCGGCGGTTTTTATTTACTGATTTGTTAAAAACAATACAGATTAGTGGGTCAGTCTCTTTCTGCCCTTTGCACGGCGTCTCTTAAGAACGGCTCTGCCGTCCGAGGTCTTCATTCTCTTTCTGAAGCCATGCTCCTTTTTTCTCTGACGTTTTTTAGGTTGATAAGTTCTGAGCATTTGCTACACCTCCTTACGTGATAATAAGTCGGAGGCCAA
>JAZSJO010000204.1:0-17195 GCA_045534365.1 Eubacteriales bacterium | reverse complement strand
GACAATAATTTGCTGGGAGCAGTCTTGACGTTTTCAGGTACAGAAGTATCATACACAATAAAAGTGCCTTTAGAAATAAAAAAGGTCAAGATCCGAAAGAGCCTTTTTCCAAAGCAATATATAGTGAAAATCAAATTTATGAAAGGAAAATCTTGTAAATTAAGAGTGCCTTTAAAAGCATACCAAATTGAAAAGCAGAAAGAAAATTTCGAGTTTTTTTGCAAGGAACTCACTGACAAATCGATATGATAACAAAACCCCGACAGATTTAAGGTCTGTCGGGCGTATCTCTTTGTTTTATGTGGTTCAATTTTTATTATCCGTAGGAGCGTGTGTTGGGTGATTTCTCCGATAAGAACATCACGCTTTGCTCTGCAATGCCTTTTTTGTTTTATTCGTTTTTTGCTTCGGCAAGCTTTTGCTCTATCGCCACTACCACCGTCATCTCGGCGGAAAGGATAGAATCCGCGCTTATAGTACAGCCCGCCGCGCGAACGTGACCGCCGCCGCCGTAAAGCGCGCATATCTCCGACACATCGAAATCGCAGGACGAGCGCATAGACACTCGAAATCTGTTTTCCTGCGTTGGTTGCTTTATCACCGCCGCCACGTCGACGCCCTTTACGCATCGCGCAACGTCGATAAGCGTCTCAAGATCCTCGTTTGACGCGCCGTATTGAGCCTTGAGGTCATACGGGAATGTGATTATAGCCACTCTGCCGTCGATATGGAGATTCATTCGCTCAAAGCCCGCGTGCTCGACCTGCATCTGCTTTAGAGTCTTTATTCCGAAAAGACGGTGATTTATGTCGGCAGACGGAACTCCCTTTTCGATAAGCTTTGCCGCGAGGATATGAGTCTCGGGCTGAACGTTGTTGTATCTGAAACAGCCCGTATCCGCGCTCACTGCGGCGTATATCAGCTCGTTGACTCTCTCGGGAAGCTCCGACATACGGCTCAACTCCGCCATTTTTTCCAAAACACCGTAAAGCACCTCTCCGCAAGAGGACGCCTCGGGTATCAGATAGGCGTCGGCATAGGGAGTTCCCTTTCCGTGATGGTCTATCATCACGTCTATCTTATCCTTATAGGTCTCGTAAAGAGCGCCAAGCTGAGAAGGCGACGCGGTATCCACCGAGACTATCATATCAGGCTCAAGATCCTCGGGTATAGCTTCGGGAAGCACGCTTTCCTGCGCCCCCTCCGAAATAAAGGTCAATCTTTCAGGCAAAGGATTGGCGCAAACGCACCACGCTCTCCCACCCGCAGCCTCGATAAAGGCGCGCAGGGCAAACGCCGAGCCTGCCGCGTCACCGTCTGGATTGACGTGAAAAAGTATCAGAATGTTTTTCCCTCCGCTCAGCCTCTCCGCCACGGCGTCAAGGGTGAGAAAGTCGAAAGAATTCTCACTCATATTAATTTTCTCCGCTCTCGTCTTTGTCCTCGCCCTCGTTCTCGTCCTCGGGCTCGGTTATAGTGATCCCCTCAAGTATCTTGGATATCTTCGCTCCGTATTCGATCGAATTATCCTCAAAGAAGGCGATCTCGGGAGTTATTCGAAGATTCATCCTTCTTGCCACCTGACCTCTGATAAAGCCGTTTGCCGCTGCAAGTCCCTTTTTGATCTCCTTTTTATCTCCCGTAAGCGCGGAATAATAGACCTTTGCGTATTTAAGGTCGGGAGTTACCTCCGCGCCCGTAACGCTTATGAATGCGCCCGAAACTCTCGGATCCTTCACATCGCGCAATATCATAGCTATTTCCTTTTGAAGCTCGTCGTTTATTCTTCCCTGTCTGTATTTTGGCATCTTTTCCTCCGTGGCTTTCGCCTCTTGAATATTATTGTCTTTAATTATCTTCCGTATTCTTTATCGCGTGTTTTATCAAACGACATCCTCGGCAGCTTCAGCTTCACGAACGGATCGGGGCGTTTGATCTCCGCCATCCCCACGTCGTAATAAAAGGGCCAGGACTCAAGCCAGACGATACCCTCTTTCTCGCCAAAATCGAAATAAAGCTCTCTGTGTCCCTTGACTATCATCGAAAGGCGTTCAAGCTCCCTGCGACATTCCTGCTCTCCGTACATATCAAAGGATAGCCTCAAAAACAAGTTTTCTCCCTCCGAGATGATCTCGAAAAGCATCTCTCGTCCCTTTGAGCATTTTCTCGCTATCAACGCAAAGGTAAGCATCGCCGACACGCAAAGCTCGCCTGCGAATATTCTCGCGCCGCTTTCCGCGTATCTTTCGGGAAGATAGGTTACGTTCACGTCAACTCTGACGCCCATCATCATTCCCGCGGCGTTGGCGGCGAATCTTATATCGTCCACCTCGGGACGAAGCCCCGGTCTGCAAATCGCCGCTAAAACGTCGACGCATCCGTACGATACTGCCATATATTCGCATATTCTGTTTTCCGTCTTGCGATCGCAGGGCGCTTCCTCTGCAAGCCGTTGAAGCGCGGGAGACAACTTGGTATCGCCAAGCTCACCGCCATGCGCAAGTCGAGAGATAACTCCCGCGTCACAGTCGGGGGCTATTGCTAAAAGCAAAGAGGAATCGTAGGAGAAAAATCTGAACACGATCACGGCACGGGCAACATCCGCGCCCGAAGCCAGTACGAGAGCGCTCGTTCCGCCCTCGCAAAGCTCGTCGTTCAAAAAATCATATTCAGATTTCGGTATTTTCAAAAGGTCAAACACGTTTTTGCCCGAGCAATCTCCTTTACGCGCGGTGCGCGAAGCGATTATCCTACCGGGAAAACCTCTTGCCATTGAAAAAATATAAGCATCGTCTTCGATCCGTCGGATGCAGTGCAAGTTTTTCATCCTCCTGCAATATTTTTCAAGCTAAAAGCTTCATAAATCCTATTATATCCCATTTTTGCGCTTTTGTCAAGTCGCTCAAGGCCTCATATCAAGGGATTTCAAGCTCGCGAAGATAGTTTTCTGCTCTGTGGGCGTCGATTCCCGAATATTTGCCAAGCTCACCTATCTCAAAAAGTCTGCCCACGTGTCTGTAGCCGAAGATTCGGGGCGGCAGATGCGTCACGCTATCGTTTATATTGCGGACTACGAAAAAATCGCGCCACCTCTCCTCTTCCCCCGCAACCCTGCCGTATATCACTCTCGGGCAACCGAATCCAAAGCCCGAGATCGCTCCATCAAGGTCGGGACGGGTGTACCAGATATATTCGTGGCACAGAAGCGACAGCGCCGCGCCGTGACTGTAGCCAACGCTGACTATCCTCCTTACCGAAGGGCTTTGGATAAGCCTTGCTATATACGGCAAAACGCTCTTCCACACTCTCAAAAAGCCCTCGTGACAGAACCATTCGTCGCCCTCTCTTCCCGCGGGCACGGCGTGATAGGAAAGGTTATTGTACCAATCCTCCCCGCCGTTGCTTTTTTCAAAGAAAAGGTAGAGCAGCTCGCCGTCGCGCAGATAAGCGAAGCTCCCCCCGTTCTCAACGTCGCGGTATTCCGCGTCAAGACAAGCCACAAAAAGCTCTCGCATATACTGAAGATCGGGTATCATAAGCACCTCTTGAACTTTTTTATCAGTATATGCGAGATTTATTCGTAAGTTAATTTTCTTTGAATAGCGCTATCTGTCCCGGCGTCATAAATTGAAAAAAGCGACGTAAAAACTTTCAAAAAGGTCATCGCAAACATTTCGACAAATCAAAATTTGAAAACCATTTTTCGTAACGCAATCTTACCTTTTATTTATTCAACCAAAACGACCGAGACCGAAATATCGTCCCTTTCTCTGCCATCGGGAAAATTCTTCACCGCCTCGCGCAAGATCTCATCCTTCAGCTCCTCGCAAAGCTCTCCGCCTATCTCGACCGCCTTGCGCTTGCGCGTTATATACGAGCAAAGATAGTCGACGAGCCACGGGCAATCCGAGCTGTCGGGACAGCAACCGTCGCTTATCATTACTATAAGATCGCCCGATCTCGTGTCAAATTTCGTTATCCGCGCGTCAGCGTCCTTGATTATGCCCACGGGCATAGTTCGGGAATTTATCTTATAGACCGTGTCTCCGCGCGCGATATAGGTGGGAGCAGCCCCGCTTTTGATAAACGACGCGGTGCCGCTCATAAGGTCAAGCTCGAGCAGATCGACGGTAGACGAGCATTCCTCCCCGCACCCCATATTCTCCGAGCGTATCACGTTGTTAAGCATACGCAGGGTTATATCGGCGCGATTTCCCGCGGAAAGCATCTTTTCGATAAACATCGCGCAGACGCCCGACACGAACGCCGCTTGCGCGCCGCTTCCCATTCCGTCGCTTATAAGCGAATAGAAATACGAATTGTCGGTAATAAACGCGTCGGTCATATCTCCGCACATCTCGTCGTCGTTTTCGGGAAAGGGAGACACCAAAAGCGTGTCGTAACCCTCGTCGCCGCTCCATTCCTTACCCGTATGCGATATCCTTCCGTGAGCGCAGGTGACCTTTACCGACGGCTTTGATACGAGCGTCAGCATCTTTCCGTATTTGCCCACCTCAAGCATAGGCTCGGAAAGCGGTACGCCGACGAGAGAGCCTATCTTCTCACCTATCTCAAAAAGCTTTTCGGCGCTGACGCTATCGGGGACAGTCAGCTCCTTTGCCACCACTCTTTTGCATCTCTTTCCGTAGACGACCACGCCTCCCACGCCAAATCCCTCGGAATAAAGAAGATCAAATATCTTCCCTGCCGCCTCCGAGTCGCACTCGTATTCCTCGCCATCGCCCTCGAGCGCGTCACCGAGTATCGCGGTTATCTCGTCGTAATTCGAGGCAAAAAAGCTTATCTTTCCTCCGTTTATCACCCTTTCGGTGCTCTGCGCTATTGCAGAGTTCAATTCGTCGACCAGCGCGTCCTGACGAATACATCTCGAGGCAAACCTTTCCGAAAAAGCCTCCTTAGTCACGTTCCCCTTGACGTGAAGCCTTGAGGTCACTCCACCCATAGTTTCCAGAGTATCTGAATATTCCGCCCCGTAACAAAGCTCTCGGTTTCGGCATCCCTCGCAGGTCTTTTCGAAGGAATCCTCGGCAATTCTTTTTATCCCGAGAACGTCGGGACGGCGAAATCGGTCGCTCAGCTTGTAAAAGGTCTCGGAAAGCGACGAAAACGCCTCGGAAAGCGACGAAAGCTTGTCCTTGACCGCCTCGTTTTTGGTCTTTTCGGTGACCGCCTCGGCAAAATACAATCCATCGGCTATTTCGGATCTCTTATATGGCGAGGTCATCATCTCGCGGTATTTATCGGCTATCATATAGCAAGGAATAGCCAGAAGCATCGGCGGCAGAACGCCGACAAGCCCCATTTCGCCTCCGATATAGTAGCACCAGACCACCACCGCCGCGCAGACCGCCGCAAGTCCCGCGTTCCGCTTTACCGCGGAGACGAGGCAGAATAAGACCGCCGACAGAAGCAAAAGCGGCGCGTATCGCAGATCAAGCGCAAGTCCGCAGGCAAGAGAGGTCGCTATTCCCCACAGCACCCCTCTGCCCGACGACACCCAAAGGGTGAGAAGCATAGCTATAAACGGCGACATTGGCATTCCCAACACGCTCCGCTCTCTCGCTCCAAGAACGCAAAGCGCCGCGATCGCCAGAAAAGATACCGTCACGTAAGTATTATTCTTATATCTGTCCTCACCGAAATATCCGCCTATAAGTCCTACCGCCGCGGGCGTCAGAAAGACGAGAGTCAGAGTCGCGCAAAGGCTGTAAAATGAAAAATCATATTTTAACAGCAGAAATATTCCACAGATAAATCCGCCTACCGCCGCGCAGAACATCTTTATATAAAGCTCCTCGCAAAACATTCTCTTAAGGCAATCCAGGAGAATATCTCTTTCCTCTTTTTCGCTCTGCTCGCGCTCTATATACGTGATGGGAGTATCATCCTTTTCATTCGTATCGGCTACGAAGACCACCTCTCCTGCATCGATGATGTCGTGTGCAGTCTCTCTTTTTATTATCCCCCGCTCGCCTGTGGGCACAAGCGCGCCGTCCGTGGCAGGCTCGTCTACGTATGTATGTGAAAATATGGCGGGTATCACCACCGCAAGAACTCTTACGAGCAGAGTCGCCAGACACGCGTATGCGTAGGTATAGGGCAGACCGCCCGAGAGCGTTAACAGAAAAAGACCTGAAATTACCGCCGTCAATCTTTTTTTCGTTGAGCAGGCAAGTGCTATCGCTACGGGAAACGCGCCAAAAAGCAGCTCGGCTCCACCAGCAAGATAAGCGGCGACTACCATAAGCAAAAACTCGGTAAAGGCAGAGAGTCGCCTCCTTACCTCTCTTTCATCCTTCTCGGCGAGTCTGCTCTTCACAAACGCGCCGAATCTTCCAAAAAGTCCGCCTCGCGCGTCCTTTCTTTCTTCTTTTTTGACTTCTTCGCTATTTTGCATTTTTTCGTCCTCTTTTTCAGCGTCAGATTTAGATACTTATATTATAATGTACCGCCCGCGCGTAAAAGGTCGCATTGTGAGGGCGATTTTCGCGATGTTTTCGTCGCAAAAGAGAAACACGGGCGAAACGGGAGAAAAAAAAGTCGATTTTTATGCTTTTTTCAATACAAAAACGAAGAAATCCAACGCTTTCCGTCGAACGATTTTTGTACTTTTTATTAATTTTTATGTTTTTTCGAAAAAGCTCTTTACAAACTCGAACACTTGTGCTACAATCAACCTATCATGTAAAAAGGAGACTTGACAGAGAATATGACGGCAAATGAAAAGAATATAGACACCGTCTGTTTTACGGGACACAGAAATATAGATAAAAAAGACGCCGTGAAAATCCCCGGCGAGCTTAAAAGAATATTGGAAGAGCTTATAGCAAGAGGAGCGCGACGCTTCAAGGCGGGAGGCGCGATGGGATTTGACACGGTCGCCGCGCTTTGCGTCCTCGAGCTAAAGGAAAAGCACCCCGACATCTCTCTTGTATTGGCACTTCCCTGCCGTGACCAGACAAGAGGCTGGAGCGAAGACAGCAAAGCGGTCTACGACTACATTTTAACAAAAGCGGCGCGCGTTGAATACGTGACCGACAGCTACACAAGCTGGTGTATGCACGAGAGAAACAGAAGGCTCGTAAACGGAAGTCAGGTCTGCATAGCCTATCTTACTCAAAGCAGCGGTGGCACGGCTTACACCTACGGCTACGCGCTTGAAAAAGGGCTTGAGGTCATTAATATTGCGGACAGGATCAAATAAAAACGACTGCGTTAAAGCAGTCTTTTTTATTCGTTTGGAGAAACGACTTTTATATCCTTACCTTGATCTTGCGCGTATTTTATGGTAGATTGGCTTCCCTTGGAAACACCGTCCCATATTACTAGCACACGGTCTGCCATATCGACCATTTTTCTATTTCTGATGATAGGGGCGGCTCTTTTATACAAATTGTACTCGGGGCGAATGATTATTTTTGAAAGTCTATGCTCGTCGGCGTATTTTTCGGCAAGCGTATCGACACCCGACGCGCCGCCCGAGATTATCGTATCAACGTTTTCGGGGATATACGGGGAGAGGTCAAAGTCGGTAATAGAGCGAGAGCCTGCTATCATTAATTTCATAATTACCTCCAAAAAAACAAAAAGGTGCGTAACAATGAAGCTACGCACCGAAAAATGTATAGCTCGCATTGCGCCACACAACTGAATCATAAACCGCCAACGAGCAAGCATACGAAACAGAGCATACATTTTTACCTATAGTAAAAATATATGCTTGACGTTAGCGCAAGAAAATATTCAGTAATGTGGCAAGGTTATTATAGCACAAATTTGGAGGTTTGTAAAGAGGTTTTGAAAATTGTGCTGTTGAATTTGATAAATTGCAGTTTATAAGTTTCTTTTTATGTTCATTTTCTGCCCCCGTCGGCATGAAAATTGCCTACGCTGCGCTTCGGCTCGCAAATGCAAGCATTTGCTCTCACCAAAAGAACGCCGCTTAAGAGGAGAAGAAGTCTGCGCGATGGGAAGACTACGCTATCCAATCTGCTCCGACATCCTCCCCTCTTAAGAAACACCCTACCCAAAAAGGCGTTTATTAAATACAACAAGTGAAATTTTTCTTTAAGATATGCTCTGTAGGGTGGGGGGATTTCTTAAAGAGGGGAGATTTCTTTCTCCCCTCTTTAAGCGGCGTTTCTTTGGTTCGTTTCTTGCCGACAGGGGCAAGAAATGAACAAGAAAAAGAATTAGATAAACAGCAATTTATCAAAAACAAATCAATACAGCTTTATCATAACGACACCGTATTCGCTCATATTCAAGACAAATCTTTTTTTCATTCCCGACAGAGCGACAGAGTCGCCAAGCGTCATATCCTTTACCCCATCAAGCATATAAACGTCCGCGGTATAAAGATTATCGGGTATCCCTTCAATGCGGATATCCACCGCTCCGCAACCCTCAAAGGAGGATATCAGAATATAAGCCTCCCCATCGTCGGAGACGGCTCCCGCCGCGTATATTCCCGTGTGCGCGTATCCATCGGTCTGCTCACTCACGCAAAATACGGCGTTTTTCGCTTTTTTTAGTTCGCCAAAGGCCTTGAGAGCATAAAACGGCTTTTTCGGCGCGCCGAATCTGTCGGCTATCGCGCACCAGGGAGACAGCATAGGCTGGGCATCGTAAAGACACGCGGTCAACACCTCGTCAACCGAATTCAACCGCAGCATAAGCGCAGCCGCGAAAGCCGCGCCCCTGACCGAGCCTTGAGCGTCAAAGAGCCTTCTTTTGGCGTCGGAGCATTCTTCACCACTGCGAAGAAGACTCCGCAGAGACTTCTCCGCCAAGCTTTCACGGTCGATATAGCTCCATTTACCCAAAATTATTTTCGTGTCGTAAAATCCGAGATTTTTCATCTGCGCCACGCATCGCTCGACCTGCTCCGCGGCGTCCTCTACGTCGGAAGCAAAGCAATCAAGGGATATGAAATCGAGAGGAACGTGATTCTTTTTGCAATAGCGCAACATCTCTCCGACGGACTTGTCGCCAAAGGACATTCCGCCAACCATCAGATCCTCGTCATATGCCTTTATCGCGTTTGCGATCCTTGCGTAAAGCTCAAGCTGTGATGAAAGCTCCGCGTCGCCGTTATAGCACCAGACGTCGAAACACTTTATGCCAAAAGCAAATCCGTCTGCAAAATAATCGTTGTAGTGCTTGACTATATTTACGCACACGCGGGCGTAGGTCTCATAGCTTTGCGGAAGGGGCAAGGTCTTTTTCTCGCAAAGCAGATCAAGGCTTTCGCCAAGTCTGAATATGACCTGCGCTCCCGAATTATACGCCGCGCTCACGTATTTGTCGGTGACCGAAAAATCGTAATTTTCGGGATCTGCGGGATCGGCGTCCATATTCTTGAAGATTTTTGAGCAATCCACCGCGCAGGCGGAGATCGCCGTATCCGCTCCGTCAAAGCGCGCGTAAGGTACGCCTATCTCTCTGAAAAGCTTCGTAAGGTCAGAGCCGTAGGAAACGGGGCCGTTGCACATACCGTGCAGAGCCTTTATCTCGCCTACGGGCATCGACAGATCGACCTTTACCAAAGCCCTTTGAGGCTTCGGCAGCCTCACCTTGATCTTAGCGTCCCTCGCCCGCGAGACATCCTCACGCGCTTCGTCCTCGGGTCTTGTATCGGCAGAGCCATTCTTTTCGTCCGCCGAAAATCTTTTCTTTTTTTCTTCCTGCTCCGCGTTATACAGAGCAACTCTCTCGCCTGCGCTCAAAGCGTTCTTCGGCTTTGGTTTCCTCGGCATCAGCTCCACCTCCCATCAACGAATTGTTTATTTTTCAATCAGAACGCCCACAAGCCGTTCTCGAATATCACGAATTCGCTTCCATCACGCTTGATTCCAACGATAGACATATCCTTCGTTCCGACCATAAAGTCGACGTGGATCGCAGAATCATTGACGCCCATTTCCTTCATTTCCTCGTTGGTATAGTTCTCGTATCCAACGATAGTATTGGTAAATCCGCGTCCCATCGCGAAATGACAAGCGGCGTTCTCGTCAAACAAGGTCTCGTAGAACATAATTCCGCTCTCACGGATAGGCGAATCATAGGGCACGAACGCGCACTCGCCAAGCATAGCCGCGCCATCGTCCATAGTGATCATCGTCTTGAGCAATTCCTCGTTCTTCTCCGCCTTAGCCTCAACCGCTCTGCCTCCCTCAAATCGAATGCTGAAATTATCGATTATCTCGCCGCGCCATGAAAGAGGCATAGAGGAATATACTATACCCTCCGCAACGCCCGCCTTGGGAGTGGTGAATATCTCCTCGGTGGGGATATTGGGGTTGAAGTATTCGCCGCCGAGAGTGTTCTCTCCGCCGCCCATAAAGCTTCCGTTATCGATAAGTCCGACCTTCAGATCCGTTCCGTTTGCCGACTTGTATCTGAGCTCCACAAGGTCTGCATTATTCAAGATCTCGCAACGGCGGGCAAAGCTTGCGTTATGCTTGTCCCACTCGGCAACGGCGTCAAGAAGATTGCCGTCCTTGTCTATCACTCTCGCGGTGTAAAGAATAGCGTTCCAGAGCTTTTCCACCGCAACGGAGGTCCTGTCCTCGGGGAAGATCTTTTTCGCCCAAGCGTTACCGGGCACAGCCGCGATACACCACTTATACTTATTGTCCATCTTATCTCTGTAGGGCTTGATGATCTTTTGCTTTGCCATCATAGCCTCGCCCATCTTCTTCTGGTTGATTCCGCGAAGACCGTCGGGATCGTCACTTGCAAGATAAAGCATCGCGGGGTTCTTCTCAAGGCGGTACTTGAGCTTTTCTTCCTCAAAAGCCTCGACCGTGCCGAGCAGCTTCGCGCTCATATTGTTCACGTTAAGCTTGGTAAGCGGAGGATATGACCACTCGACCATAACTCTCGCCGCCTTCGCTCTGTAGCACTCTGCAACTACAAGCTCAACGAACTCGGGCTGATCAAGCCCCGCGTTGATTATAACTATATCGCCCTTTTTCACCGCGATCCCGCTCTTCACGAGCAGCTTTGCGTATTGCTTCAAAACAGTCTTTTTCATATTTAAGCTCCTTTTATTTGCGAATTGAATGCCAAACTGCATTCATATAAATAATTATAACATATTTTTTATCATTTGTCATCTTTTTCGCATAAATTATTGAAAATTTAATATTTTAGTGATATACTAAAACCAACGAATACAAAAGGAGGTTTCGGATTTTGTTTCAAATAGATGATACGAGAATGCTTACAGACGCGAGATTGTCCTTCCCTCTGAACAAGAAATTCTCAATGCCCTTAGAATTGCTTATTTTCCTTTTGGTCGCGTGGATAGCAATGATTCCTCAATCAATAATATCCACGGTGGTCTTAAGCTTTCTGATGATACTCGATCCCGGCTTCATTGATCTCATCACGGCAGAAGCGCCGACGCAAGAGGCAATTCTGAACTACACGACGGAATTTATGAGTGAGATCCCCTCGTTCGTGTATGCGATAATGCTGTTTTGCTCGGGCTTTATGATACTTGCCGCCATACTCTATTGCAGGTGGTTTCAAAAAAGACGCGCGTACACCTTAGGCTTTTCCAAAAAGGGCGCGGCAAGCGAATACTTTATGGGAGCTGTGATCGGTCTTGTTATGATATCTCTTCCCGTTCTCGTCTGCGTCGGCACGGGTTGCGTCTCGCTCAAATTATCCGAGAGCGCCGATCCCTTGATGATATTACTGTTCTTTATAGCCTTTCTCTTTCAGGGAATGGGCGAGGAGGCGCTGTTCCGCGGATACTTTATGACCTCTCTCGCAAGAGGAACGAATATATGGACGGCAATAATCACGAGCTCGCTTATGTTCTCTCTCTTCCACGTCTCAAACGCGAGCTTTGGCATCATATCTTTTATCAACATCTTTCTTTTCGGAGTCTTCGCGGCGGTATTTATGCTCAAAAGAGGAAGTATATGGGCGGTCGGCGCGATACACTCGCTCTGGAACTTCGCTCAAGGCAACGTTTTCGGCTTCAACGTCAGCGGAAACCCGAAATTTGATTCTCTACTTGAATCCACGAGCGCGAATTTCGGAGTTATCCTCAGCGGAGGCGAATTCGGGCTTGAAGGCGGACTCGGCGCAACGATAGTCTTGCTTACCGCCATCCTCGTAGCCCTCCTGATGCCTACGAAGAAAAGCGAATACGCAGAAAGCTTCAAGGCTTCAAATAAAGGGGACGTATCGGCATAACGCGCAAATACGTCAGCGTATACTTCCCTTGAGAAATAAAAAAACGACAGATTTTTAAAATCTGTCGTTTTTTTGTAAATCGGAGGTCAATCCTCCTTATATATCAACGTCTCGGGATGGGAAAAATTAAAGATGATCTTTTTATTTGGATTAATAAGAAGATTCAAGGTCGATTGCTCCTTCGTGCCAAGCTTCGTGTCCATTACAAGGCTTCTGTACGGCATAAATCCGCACTTTTCTTGGACTCTTTTGGAGCGAGAATTGAAATTATAATAGCCGCAGGTCAAAAAGTCGAGATCCAAAACGTTGAACAAATAGTCGATCACGGCATTTACCGCCTCGGGCATTATACCCTTCCCCCAATAAGCCTTGCTCAATACGTAGCCGATCTCTCTGCCCTTATAACCGTTGAATTCGGTCAGCGCGTTTTCCATTCCGTATTTTTCAACGCCCAACGATCCGATCACCTTACCGTTTTCCTTGAGGCAAATGGCAAACGTTTTATCGCCGTCAATAAATCCATCTAAAATTTCTCGGCTTTTTTCACGGCTTTCGTGATGCTTCCATCCCGCCATTTCGCCAACGCCTTCAACCGATGCATATTCGTAAAAATCGTCCAGATCGGAGAGGGTGAACGCTCGCAATATAAGCCTTTCGGTTTCGATTTGTATTCCGTTTATTTTAAAGATCGCATTCATATTCTGATTTTATTTGCACGAGGCCAATTTCATCTCCTCGGACTCCGACGCGCGTCTGTTGACGGTATCGGGATCGACGTAAGTAGGCACTGCCTTTGCCATAGCCTTCTTGACCGCGTCGCCGCAATTTCCGCTATCTCTCATCGCGTCCTTGAGAAGCTCAAGCTTTTCGTCAACCTCTTCGCGAGAAAGCGGGTGACAACGCTCGATAAATATAAGATCGTTCTCGGTCTTTTCCATATCGTCGACCTTCAGAAGCAGCTCCTCGTAAAGCTTTTCTCCCGGGCGGAGACCGATCTCCTTGATTTTGATATCCTCGTGGGGCTTATATCCCGACATTTCTATCATCTGCACCGCAAGGTCGTATATCCTTATCGGCTTGCCCATATCAAGCACGAAAAGCTCTCCTTTCTTAGCCATTGCTCCCGCCTGAAGCACGAGTCCCGACGCTTCGGGTATCGTCATAAAATAACGAATGATATTCTTATCGGTAATGGTCACGGGACCGCCGTTCTCGATCTGTCGCTTAAAGAGAGGGATCACAGAGCCGTTTGAGCCGAGAACGTTTCCGAATCTCACCGCAACGAAGCGCGTGGCGCTATCCGTCCTGCACTGTATTATCATCTCGCACATACGCTTCGACGCGCCCATAATATTGGTGGGATTGACCGCCTTATCCGTGGAAATGAGTATAAACTTTTCAGCACCGTATTTTTCCGCCATATTTGCGGTGTTATACGTACCGAGACAGTTATTCTTTATGGTTTCCGCAGGGCTATGCTCCATAAGCGGAACGTGCTTGTGCGCCGCCGCGTGGAAAATCACCTGCGGGCGATGAGCCGCGAAAAGCTCGTCAAGACGGTCAACGTCTCTCACTGAGCCTATCTCAACCACTAAGTCAAGTTCGCCGCCATATTTGCGGTCAAGCTCCTGCTGTATATCGTAGGCGTTGTTCTCGTAGATATCAAATATCACGAGTCTGCGAGGCTTACAGCTTGCGATCTGCCTGCAAAGCTCCGAGCCGATAGAACCGCCTCCGCCCGTAACGAGAACGGTCTTGTCACAGTAAAAATCAAACGTGCTTTTTTCATTGACCTTTATAGGCTCTCTGAAAAGCAGGTCTTCTATCGTAAAATCTCTTATCTTGGGCTTGCTCTCAACGTTGCTTCCGAGCGTCTCGCATATAAGCACCTTGCAATTAATCCCCGTATATTTTGAATATATATGAGATAGTAGGTTTTTATCCGCGTGGGCTATAGACACTATGACCGTGCGCACTCCTCTTTCCTCAATAAGCCTCTGAGCGTCATCGGGTGCGTGCACCTCGATTCCAACGACACGGCATCCGATCTTCGCCTCGTCCGTGTCAATAAAAAAGCAGGGCTCAAATTGAGACTTGGGATTATTTTCAAGGTCGCCCGCAAGATACGCGCCAAGTCTGCCAGCGCCGATTATGGCAACGGGCTTCTTTTCGTGACGATCGCGGTCACCCGAATACGCCTTGTATATGATCGAATACAAAAAGCGCGAAACGAGGGTAAGGATTGCCGTCAGCGAGCCTACGCTCATAGCTCTCCATATTCCCAAGTAAACTTCGTTTATCGCGAAGTTCAGAAGGTACGACACGATTATCGACAAGGTCGCCGATATCGCATCCGACAGCACTATGTAAAAATACGCCTTGGTATTTGAATATCTCCAAACGTTTGAATATATCGAGAATATCATCCTGAGTGCAAGATACAACGCGAGATGTATCGCCGTATTTATCGCAAAATTATCAAACGCAACGTTTCCCACGCTGGAAAACAGATGATATGATACGCTCATAAACAGGAAAAACAGAACGTCTATCAAGATAAGTATAGTCTTTCTCTTACCGCTTGAGCCTAACAATTTGTCATACAACCACTGTTTTTTCATAATTCATCCTTAATTTTATTTTATTTTAGGCGCGAAAAAACTCAAAAGCAACCGCATCCGTCGCTTTTCGGCAACGACCGACACGGCATCATATTTAATTATATAACAAAAAACCAAAAATGTCAAGTCTAAAGATAATTGTAAATTTTTTCATTTTTTGGGTGCAAGTAAATTTTCATTATTTTCCAACAAAAGCAAACAAAAAGAGCCGTTTCCCGAGGGAAACGGCAAAGTCTTTTTCTCCAGCGTCGCTGAGCTTACGGAAGCCTTGAATTATCTGGCAGAACCGTTCTGAATGGAGTTCTCGTAGCTCTCGATCATCTTCTTGACCATCTGACCGCCGATAGAGCCTGCCTGACGAGCGGTGAGGTCACCGTTATAGCCCTGATTGAGATTTACTCCTACTTCACTTGCTGCCTGCATTTTAAACTGTTCAAGCGCCTTCTTTGCTGCCTTGTTTGCCATAATTATTCTCCTTACCGCCTCTCATGCCGAGAGGCGCTTTTGCACATAATAAAATCTATATTAAATCGAGTCTGCACCGCAAGCCATACGGTCATACAAAAATACTTGCGGCGCAGAATTTACATTATCCTGTGTCCGACTTAAGCATATCATACGATCGACCTGCTTTGCAGCTCTGCTATTATTATGCCGCGGCAAAACTTAAAAATGTATGGCAAAATGAGGATTTTTGATTTATTCATCTAAAGATAATTCCAAACAAAAGCGAAACGATCCTCCCCGAATAAACAAGCAAAATCATCTACACATAAAGCTCAAAAGCAAAATTTACAATTTGATAAACCGCACCCCAAAAGCAGACACTTTTTGGGTGCGGTTTAAGTTATAAGCCGGTCTTTTTATTGACAAGCACTTCATTATCAGCCCGGGATAACCGGTGACGGGGGCAGCGACGGGAGACAAGCAGTATCCTGCTCTGTCACGATTCCCGCCACTGCAAAAATATTTTCGTTCCGCTCAGCGTTACGTCATTCCGCTGTGCCGACAACTACACCCTCAAAGCTGAAGAGCAGCGCGAGCTTGTCTTCTTCGCCTACAGGTATTGCCGCCAGGGTAACGTCTACCGTTTCTCCGTAGCAGTCAGAAAGGTCAAGAATAATTCCGCCCGACTGGAAGGAACCGTTTGTTTTTGCGACCTCGGGATTGTCGAATTCGCCGATCCTCAGACGGTTTTTGGCGGCTTCTGTTACTATGGCATCGCCTGCATTTTTGTAAGAGCCTCCAACCTCGAACCACGTCTCGCCTCCGTCATAGGAATAAACGTACATTTCAATTCCAACGTCAACCGCGCACCAGCCTAAGATATCGATCCGACCTTCAGGCGCAGAAACGTCTCTGCTAATTGAGAAGCCTATATTACTGTTCGGCGTAAGCACGAGATTAGTTCCGTTTATTTTGTCGCTGTTGGCGGCAAAAAGTCCCTCATACTCTGCAAATCCTGACTCGGGATCGATATATTGCTTAACGTACGGAGCTGCCGTTGAGGTATCCAAGTCGATAATATTCTTATTCTGGTAAAGCTCAATTATCTCAAACTCGTCCTTGGTGATCGCGCAGATCTCCTCAAATGACGCGCAAATTCCGATATACGCTATATCTATCTTGGTATCGGGAGACGTGACCTTATTAAATATGTCAACGCGAACATAGTTCGCATAGTATTTGCCATCGCCGTCGGGGGTGAAGGTCTTTATTTCGGTCTTCGTCAGGTCGATGACCGCGACGTGCCATACTCCGTCGGACAGAGGTGTGAAGATGGTATAATCTCCTTCGGTGACGGTCGTTCTGGTCGTGCTCGTCCAAAGCTGCATATATCCCAATTTCTCCGCGTTTTCTTCGGGAACGCGGTATTTCAGCACCATATACTGTCCCGATTCTACCTTTCCGTCTGCGGAGTAAGCGGTAAAGTACGTCTCTCCGGATCTTCCGTTACCTGACATAGTAACATACTTATCGTCCTCGCCCAGCGTTATCTCGCCGAACAGGGTTTCATTATTCTTAGCTATGCTCGAAAGCTCCTGCGCGTCAACGTAGACCTTAAGGAGATCTTCGTTAGCCTCAGGCTTGATCTCGATAGGATACCTTTCAAATTCTTTATCCGCCGATATTCTGAAGGTTCTGCTCTCTCCTGACGTCATAGTGGTAACGAAAGAATACGAGAACGTCCCGTCTCCATCGTAATACACCGCATATCCGTCGTAGTAGTGATAATATCCCGTATCGTCGGGGGTTTCCGAGGAATTAAGAACGCACTCTACCCATTCGCCGTCAACAAGCCCCTCTACCTTAGGAGACGTCAGCATACTGAAGCCGTAT
>JAZSJO010000127.1:0-12675 GCA_045534365.1 Eubacteriales bacterium | reverse complement strand
ATTTCAAATTTTGATTTATCGAATTGTTTTTATGTTCATTTTCTGTCCGCAGCGACAGGAAAATTGCCTACGCTGCGCTTCGGCTCGCAAATGCGAGCATTTGCTCTCCCAAAAGAACGCTGCTCAAGAGGAGAAGAGGTCTGCGCGATTGTAAGACTACGCTATCCAATCTGCTCCGACATCCTCCCCTCTTAAGAAACACCCTACCATAAAAAGTGTTCGTTAAATACAACAAGTGAAATTTTGCTTTAAGATATGCTCTGTAGGGTGGGGAGATTTCTTAAAGAGGGGAGATCTTCTTCTCCCCTCTTTAAGCGGCGTTTCTTTGGTTCAGCAATGCTTGCATTGCGTGTCGCTTGCGACTGGTTTCATTGCCGACGAGGGCAAGAAATGAACAAGAAAAGAAACTGATAAACTGCAATTTGAACGCAAACACAGGGAGAGAAAAACTCTCCCTGCGGGCATCTTGAATTTATGCTAAAGCGAGAGGGTGGACGCGGCATCGGCGCCAACGCGCCACGAAATTGCTCTGCTTTATTTTTGACAAAATATATAGCATTTTGTTCACCTCTGAGCTTGGAATAACGGCAGTAATACAAATTGCTGCTGCTATCCAATAAAAAGGAAATATATTTACGCCGAGCTGTGCCGACGGAAAATTCGGAAAAGCGAACGCAGGCTCTGAATACGAAAATAGAGCTTTGTTCATTAATATTCTACGCGCAAAAACCGAAAAATATCAAAAGGTGACACTTGTATATTTTGGATATTCAGTTAAATAGATGCAATAAGGGCGCATATTGATGTCTTTTTGGAAGAATAATGAAATACACCCATATCTTGTTCCTTGAAACATAGGGCGTTCTATGGTAAAATGCATTTGTGCCGAAAAGACAAAATTTGTGAAAACAAGGAGGTTTTGATGTATTTTAAAAAGAAAAGAGGATTTTTGAAAATTTTGGCGGCTCTGCTTGCCATAGGCATTATGTCGGCAGGAATAGTCGCGGTCGGAGCGACCGAGGCTCAATCGGGCTACGGTTATGAGATGAGAGCTATCCCCTCGGGAGCTTACAGATTGAATCTGAATATAAACGGACGCGCGGTCCTGAGCGGAAGCGTATTCAATATGGGCGGAGTTACCTACGTGCCTATGTTCAGATTTGCCGATTGGCTTGGAGTATTTACATATTCCTATAATAAGAATTCCGCAACCGCGTCGCTCTGGGGAACTAATCTTGAGATAACGGCTCGCGCGGGCGACCTTTATATAGTAGCCAACGACCGTTATTTTTATACGGGCGGCGAGGTCTTGAATATCGGCGGCGAGATATACGTTCCCATTCTGCCTATGACGAAGGCGTTGAACTCTCATCTGTCCTATAATAGCGGCAACAGTACCTTTTACGTAAGTTCGGGAGATACCCGACTCTTGAGGACGGGAGCGCAGGTCTATAACGCGGACGAGGTGTATTGGCTCGCGAGGATCATTTCGGCAGAAGCGAAGGGCGAGCCTATGAAGGGCAAGATGGCGGTTGGAAACGTGGTGCTTAACCGCGTGCGCTCGTCGGCTTATCCCAACACCATATACGGCGTGATCTTTGACAAACGGTACGGAATACAGTTCTCCCCCGTGGCAAACGGCACTATATATCAGACGCCAACGGTGGACTCAATAATCGCAGCGAAGATCTGTCTTGAGGGATATTCGCTCTCGGGCGATATTTTGTATTTCGTGAATCCCAAGAAAGCGCCGAATTCATGGATATCCCAAACCCGACCGTATGCCTTCAGCATAGGTAATCATACCTTTTATGAGTAAATTAAAACAAGGCTATCAAAGGGATAGCCTTGTTTTTTGTTTAAACTAAAAGCAAGATCATAAACACAGCCGCCGACAGTATCCAAACGCCTGCAACTATCGCAAGAGAATACCAATACGTGGGCTTGCCTGACTTTTTTGAGCGGGGAAGAAGCAAACCCAGAATCAGCAAGGGCGCTGGCGCGATAAAGCCGACAATGACGAAGGATATATAGAAAACAATCACGAGCATAGCTCCGTTGTTTTCATGATCGGAGTAATAGTAATCGTCCTCATACGAAATAGTATTTCCGTAAATATCGGTAACGCCGTTAAGCACGTTCGTCTCGTAAATATGGGTAAGAGTTTTTCTTTCCATATTTTGCAATGCAAGTTGAATTTCTGCTATCAGCTCGTCGTTGAGTGCTACAACATCTACTTTTCCGCTCCTGTAGGAGAAATAACCATCCGCATCAAAATGAGAATTATCAAGATCTGCAAACGTAAGATAATAGTATGATCCGTCCGACATCTTATGTATAGCGCCGTGCTGAATTGCTAAGCTTTCGGTAATATCTCGGGCCGTGATGATCAGCACTTCTGAATTTCCAAGCTTTGCGACGTCCATGTGGAATTTGGAGGAGTAGCTTTCGTATGTGTTAAGAGCGTTTATTAGTTCCTCACTGAGTCTTGCGTATTCGTAATTGTCGTTCTCGAGATAATATATACATTCCTTTCTTGATATGAAGTCTTCCAAAATCTGAGCTCCGCGATTGTTGACGTAGGTGTAGCCGCTACCGTCTTTTGATATAAAGACGAAATCAGGGTCAGCGGAATTTCCTTGAATTTGCCAATTCTCGCCATTTACAGCTATTGTTTGGTTATAGTGAAATATTACCTTTCTATCAATATAGAATCGTTCTGAATAGTCATTTTTTTTGTAATAGTTATCACCGTTTTTTAATACGTTATAATAATTGTCGGTAAAATTCCATTCCGCCTTAACGTAATCTTGCTCATCAGCCCCCGATACCGTTACCGCAATAGTGAAAAGCATAGCAAGGCATATAATGAAGGGAAATAACCGTTTGAATTTTAAATTTTTCATTATTATACCTCCTTAAGCCAGATTGAGCTTGCGGTCTATCATATGTTGAGTCGTGCAGTAAAGGACTGCCGTTACCGCGCTTATGAGAGCTATTACTATCATAAATCCAAGGAAATATACCGACATTTCTCTGTTTACAGAGGCGTTGGCATTTTCAAGGAGCGCCATCATTCCGGGCAATAGAGCCCCCGCGAACAAGTAAGCGCCTATCTGCCCGATAAATGACAAAATTGAGTTAAAGGCGTAGTATATTCCTATAGATGCTATAACTTTGGCCTTTTTTGCTATGACCGAGCCGAAGGTGATGCAGAATTGGAAGGCGCAGATGCCGAAAAGCGTAGTTATTGCAAGAAACAGCAACATTTCTATACCAAACAAGATAGTCCAACCGCCTATTTCATTCCAGGCTAAAGATAATAATTCACCCAACTGACCGAATATGTCTGCGGCTATATTTTCCGGTGGGGCTATCAGGATCAATATAGTGAGGGCGACGAATATCAAAAGAAAATGCAACGAATACCAGATAAGGGCATTGATAGTCTTGGACAAAAGTAAAGCCTTTCTGCTTGCGGGAAGAGTAAACGTCAGATATCCCTCGTCTGTGAAGAAATGCGTGTAGAACCTTACGTAAACGAGTATCATAGTAAGAACGAAGGAAAGAGCTATTGCAAAAACGCATAAGATCGACAGAAGCGCAGCCGCTATCTGCAACAGTATGTATTTTTCCGAGCCTTCATTTATAGACGTTATCAAAAACCGAAGAGATAAAGCCCCGGCTACGGCTGCAGTAAGAACGACTATGACCGATATCCACCACAGACGTCCCACGGCCTTCATATCATATTTTAATAATTTCTTGAACATCTGAATACCTCCCTGAACAATTCGTCAAGTGATTTTCCTTGCTCCGCGCGAGCGTCGTCGGCATCACCTGACATCAATATTCGTCCGCCAAATCCAATGAAGAAAAATTCGTCCAAGACAGGCTCTATATCGTGTATAAGATGAGTCGTTATCAGCACGGTGGCTTCGGGATTGTAGTTGCGGATTATGGTCTGCAATATATAATCTCGCGCGGCGGGGTCTACACCTGCTATAGGCTCGTCAAGCAGATAAAGTTTGGCTTTTCGAGCCATTACCATAATAAGCTGTACCTTTTCTTTTGTTCCTTTGGAAAGAGTCTTCAGCTTTGCCGAGGTGTCTATTCCTAAATCGATCATCATATCTTTTGCCAGAATCGGATCAAAGTCGGAATAAAAGTCTGCAAAATAGCTTATCAGCTCGTCGACACGCATCCATTTGTTGAAATAGGTGTGTTCGGGGAGATAGGAAACATAGGAGTTTGTGGATTCGCTCTGCTTTTCACCGCATATCCGTATCTCGCCGCTGTCTGCTACCAAAAGACCGCACACCAGCTTCATAAGGGTTGATTTTCCGCAGCCGTTAGGACCGAGAAGACCTATTATTTTCCCGCTTGGTATTGTAAGATTTAATTTATGCAGGACGGGTGCCTTGAAGCTCTTGCACAGGTCGATACATTCAAGAACTGTTTCACTCATATTTGCTCCTCCTTTATATAATCAATAAGCTCGGGCAGGGTTATGCCGAGAGCCTTCGTTTCAGTCAATAGTCTTCGGACTGCTTCTTTTCGTATTGCTTCTTTGGTGTCATTGATTACAGACGCATCGGCGGTTACGAAGCGCCCCGAGGTGCCTCTTGCACACAAAAGCCCCTCTTCCTCCAGAAGAGAAAGCGCTCTTTGCATCGTGTTTGGGTTGACCGACGCTTCAGATGCCAGCTGACGAACGGGTGGTATTTGCGTGTCGGGCTGATATATGCCATTGGCTATATCGCGTCGCAACCGATTGGCTATTTGGATAAACACGGCTTCATTGCCGTTGAATTGCCAGCCCATTTAGAAGATCCTCCTTATTTTAAATTTTAATGTTGTATCATTGTACTAATACAATGATACAACAAGTCCTCCGTTTTGTCAAGAGAGAAGCGCTGATTTTGTAGACTTGAACAAAACGGCTTTGCTTTTTTAGTGTAATGTATATAATTGAAGAGCAGATTTAGAAAAAACTGACACGGTGCAGATGCGTTTCGTTGAAACAAAAAGAGAACTTACTTTGTAAGTTCTCTTTTTGTTTTTATTCCTCCGCCTGACAGGAGAGAGTGCGAAGCACCGTTCCCGCTGTATACATCGCCTTGCTCGTTTTCCTGGCAAGTCTTTTCATTCTTGCCTTTTTCGTATTCATCAGTATGCTCGCGGTGCCAGCCCCTGCTGCAAGCAGAGCGGCGGTGGTTATTAAAATATTTTTTGCTCTCATCGTGCGCCTCCCGTATTTTACTTTATTGGGATTATGCCCGAAGGGGAGCGGTATTATTCGTTTTCGTTCTTGAATTTGCCCTCTTTTTCAAGCGTTTGGTAGTCGATTATCGCGTTGCGGACTATCTCTATCGCCTCGGTGTAGTCGAAGAGAGATTTTACCGCGGTCTGCTTGTGCTCAAGCTGCTTGTAGACCGTGAAAAAGTGGGTTATTTCGTCGAAAATGTGTGATGGAAGCTCGTGTATCGACTTGATTCCGTGATAGGTGGGATCGGAGAAGGGAACGGCGATTATTTTGTCGTCCTGCTTGCCGCCGTCTATCATTCGCATCGCTCCAATGGGGTAGACCTGCACCAGAGTCATAGGGAATATCTGCTCGGAGCAGAGGACGAGAACGTCAAGCGGGTCTCCGTCGTCGGCAAAGGTCTTGGGAATAAAGCCGTAGTTTGCGGGATAGTGAGTCGCGGTATAGAGAACTCTGTCAAGGCGGAGCATTCCCGTCTTTTTGTCGAGCTCGTATTTGCATCGGCTTCCCTTGGGTATCTCTATTACTGCCGAAAAGTCGGTTGGGGTAATATCTTCAGATGAAAAATCGTGCCAGATATTCATATTGCCGTCTATCCTTTCGTTTATTTGACGTAGTCGAATTCAAAGTCGTAGATAGAAACTGTATCTCCGTCGTGACAGCCCTTTTCCTCAAGAGCCTTGAAAACTCCGCTCTTGTCAAGCACTCTCTGGAAGAAATTGAGAGACTCGTAGTTGTCGAAGTTTATCTGTCCCATAAGGTTGTAGAGCCAATCGCCCTCGACGATGTATTTGCCGTTCTCGATGCGGATGACGGTCTCCTTGCCGCTCTTGACGAACTCGTCGGTCTCGTCGTATTCGCGCTCGTAGACCAGCATAGGAGGCAGATCGCGGAGTCTGTTTGCCACCATTGCTATCATTTCGTCGAGATTCTCGCCCGTGTATGCCGAGATATACATCATCTCCCAGCCGTTCTCCTTCACGAATGCTTCAAAAGCGTCGACGTCAACGACCTCGCGGTCGAGAGAGTCGACCTTGTTTGCTATGATTATCTGGGGGCGCTTCGCAAGCTCGGGGCTGTATCTCTCAAGCTCACGGTTTATCGTGATTATATCGTCAATGGGATCTCTGCCCTCAAAAGCCGAGATATCGACCACGTGGAGCAGAAGTCTGCAACGGTCAACGTGACGAAGGAATGCGTGACCGAGTCCCGCGCCGTCAGCCGCGCCCTCGATAAGACCGGGGATGTCTGCGGCGACGAATCCGCTCTCGCCGCCCGTGGAGACGACTCCGAGATTAGGCGAGAGGGTAGTGAAGTGATAGTCGGCGATCTTCGGCTTTGCCGAGGATATTACCGAAAGGATAGAGGATTTGCCTACGCTGGGCATACCTATAAGACCGACGTCTGCAAGCATTTTAAGCTCAAGCAATACCTCTCTCTCCTCGCCCTTCGTTCCGTTTTTTGCGAACATAGGCGTCTGACGGGTGGGAGTTGCAAAGTGCTTGTTTCCCCAGCCGCCGCGACCGCCTTTGCAGCAGAGATAGTCCGCGCCGTCGTTCTCAGACATATCGTGGATTATCTTGCCCGTTTCGGAATCCTTGATGAGAGTTCCGGGGGGGACGAGGATATATACGTCGTCGGCGGTCTTGCCGTGGAATTTTGAGCCCGAGCCGTCTCCACCGTTTGCCGCTACGAATTTTCTTTTGTAACGGAATGCAAGCAGGGTGTTTGATCCGGGATCGACGCGGAAGATGATATTTCCTCCGTTTCCTCCGTCGCCTCCGTCGGGACCTCCTGCGGATACGTATTTTTCGCGATGGAAGGCAATGGCGCCGTTGCCGCCGTTGCCCGCCTTCACGAAGATTTTAATATTATCAATAAACATAAGTCCTCCTTTCTTCCGCTTTGGCGGAATATCGGATCAAGTGAATTTTTCAATATTTTCTTTAGTATAGCTCAGCATCATTTTTTCAATGTGAGCTTTTTTTGAAATGACGTAGCTTCTGAAATCCTCGCTTTTTTTCTTTCCTGACGAGAAATCTATGAAGAAAAGCTTGATATCAAGCGCCAGATCGTAGTCCTTGGATTGCGTCAGATATCTGGCGAAAATTTCGGCGCATTCAAGACCGAAGGAGAGGAACAATTCAGCGTCCGCCCCGCTGTCGGCTATCTCGCAGAGCAGCTCGTAGCAGAAAAGCGGCTTGAAATGCTCGGGAATATTCTGCTTTTCGTCGAAAAGGTCGCCGATATAAAGCCTTCCGCGTCTCTTGAATACAGACATATAGCGCAAGAGCCTTTCTCTTACGGTGGCAACGGTAAGCTCCTCTGCGGATATCTCGGTCTTCTTTTTTCGGTCGTACAGAAAAAAGTTTTTGCCGTCGTTATCTATGCTTCCGCCAAGGATCATAACCGATACGACGAATATCGCCAAAAGACCGAAGAGGGAGGATAGGATAAAGACGAGCATCCTGACAACGCCGCCGTCAAGTCTTGCAAGCGCATAGCAAAAGGCTATTATTGAAATAGCGAGAACGATCGAAAAGAAGCGTATTATTTTGCTTACGGCTTCGTCGGGACGCCGATTCTGATTGTTCTGATTCAATTTGCACCTCGTAAAAATTAATTGCCGTTATCGTCTCCGCGTTCGCGGATGATAAGCCTTATGGGAGTGCCCGAAAATCCAAAGGTCTCACGCAGACAGTTCTCGATGTAACGCTGATATGAGAAATGGAAGAGCTCGGCGTTGTTGCAGAATATGACGAAGGTGGGGGGAGCGACGCTTATCTGCGTCATATAGTATATCTTGAGTCTCTTGCCCTTGTCCGTAGGAGGCTGGGTGCGCATAGTCGCCTCGCCAAGCACGTCGTTGAGCATACCCGTGGATATTCTCATATTCGACTGGTTGTGAACGTAGTTTATGCGCTCGAAGATATTGTCTATTCGCTGTCCCGTCTTTGCCGAAACGAAGATTATGGGTGCGTAGGGCATATAGGCGAGATGCTCTCTTACCCTTTGGGTAAAGGAGTTGACGGTGGAATTGTCCTTTTCGATGGAATCCCATTTGTTTACCACGATTATCGACGCCTTGCCCGAATCGTGCGCGATACCCGCTATCTTTTCGTCCTGCTCGGTAATGCCTACCGACGCGTCTATCATAATAAGGCAGACGTCGGCGCGCTCTACCGCCATGTGCGCGCGGAGAACGCTGTATTTTTCGATATTGTCGTTTATCTTCGACTGGCGGCGGATACCCGCGGTGTCGATAAGGGTGAATTTGCCGTGATCGTTTTCAAGAGGGCTGTCGACCGCGTCGCGCGTAGTTCCCGCGATGTCGGAGACGATAAGCCTCTGCTGACCGAGCATTTTATTGATTATAGAGGATTTTCCCGCGTTGGGCTTGCCTATTACGGCGACCTTGATAGAGTCGTCCTCCTCCTCGGTGTAGTCCCATTCGCCGAGCGCGTCTACGCAGGCGTCGAGCAGGTCTCCCGTGCCCGAGCCGTGAACCGAGGATACGGCGATAGGCTCGCAATCGAAGCCGAGCTCGTAAAATTCGTAGAATTCATAGGGAAGAGAGCCCACTCTGTCGCACTTGTTGACGCAGGGAACTATAGGCTTGCCGCTCTTTTTGAGCATAATGGCGATATCGCGGTCGGAGGCGGTAAGTCCCGTGCGTACGTCGCACATAAAGACTATAACGTCGGCGTCCTCGATAGCCACCTGCGCCTGAAATTTCATCTGCGAGAGGATTATATCGTCGCTCTTGGGCTCGATACCTCCCGTGTCTATTACGATAAATTGCTTTGCTCGCCATTCGGTCTCGCCGTAGATACGATCTCTCGTAACGCCGGGCACGTCCTCGACTATCGACCTTCTTTCCCCGATAAGCTTATTAAAAAGAGTGCTTTTTCCAACGTTAGGTCTGCCGACGATTGCTATTATAGGTTTTGACATTTATATCAGTCCTTTCTTCTTGCTGATTTATCTTAAGCCGCGGGAGAAGAATGACGCGGCAGATGATATCCGTTTAAATATTATGCTCAACTCCAAGCATATCGCAAATGAAGCCCTCGCCGCTGTTACGGGAAGGAGATACGGGAGTGTTGAGCTTTTGAGAAAGCTCCTCGGGAGTCATGTCGTCAAGGAAAAGGTCTCCACCCGCGCGAAGCGCGTTTTCGGGGAAGAGAAGAATATCGCCAAGCTCCTTGCCTTGAAGCTGCTCGGAAATGTCCTTTCCCGTAAGCAGTCCCGACACCGTTATAGTCTCGCCGAAAAATTTGTTGATTATTTTGTAGACGTCGATACGCAATCCCTCGACTCTCGCCTCAAGCTCGACCGCCATAGCCTTTATAGTATCATACGCCGCAGCTCCCGTCGCAACCGATACGTGACGGGGGGAGCTGTAATTTTCGAGATACTCGTCGAGATAATTCAATTCGTCCTTGAATTCGGTCATAAGCGAGGTTATCATTCCAACGCCGTTCTCGATCTGAGGGTAGCCCTCGTAAAAGCTCTCGCTCGGAAGCGGAAGCTCGGCTTTGAGATAGAATTCATCGGAGCAGAAGAAGATACGGCTTCCGTATTTCTCTTCAAGGCTTTTTGCATAGGCGTCGACCTGCGCGATGACGGCGGCGGACTCTTCCCGTGAAAAGCCCTCGAGAGAATAAAGCTTATCTCTGAATCTCGTAAGTCCCGCGGGGACTATGGAAACGCTCTGCATAGCGGGGAAAAGCTCCGAGAGGTCGCGCATAGAGCGGTCGAGCTTCTCGCCGTCGTTTATTCCCTTGCAGAGCACTATCTGTCCGCAGAGCGATATGCCCGCGTCGGCAAGTCTTTTCATATAGGACAAGACCTCGCCCGCGCGCTTGTTGCGCATCATTTTGACGCGCAGCTCGGGATTCGTGGTGTGTACCGAAATATTCACGGGGGATATGTGCATTTCGATTATGCGGTCGATATCCTTGTCGTGAAGATTGGTCAGAGTGATATAGTTACCGTGAAGGAAGGAGAGACGCGAGTCGTCGTCCTTGAAATAGAGCGTTTTTCTCATACCGCGGGGGAGCTGATCGATAAAGCAGAAGATGCACTTGTTTTCGCAGGAATGCTTTTTATCCATAAGCGGAGTTTCAAAGTCGAGCCCTATGTCGTCGTACTGTTGCTTCTTTATGGTGATCTCTCGCTCAACGCCATCTCTTTCAAGCTTCAAAACGATGGTTTTTTCAGCCAAAAAGAAGCGATAATCGAGCACGTCGCATATTTCTCTGCCGTTTATCGATATTAAATTGTCTCCGCCGCGAATGCCTGCGGCGTCTGCTCGGCTGTTTTTATCTACCGACACTATTCTAACCATACCCGATATACCTCTGACTTTACATTATAATCCAAATTACATTATAACACAAAAAAACACCTTTGGCAAGTGCTTTTAGATATTTTGAAGGCTTTGCGTATAATTTCATTTAATTTTTTGAAAATCTATTGTAAAATGCAATAATATATGTTATAATTAACTGATTGCGCAAAAGTTTAGGTGAGATGTGACGCGGCGATCCGTATTGCGCCGTCGGTCTGTGACTTTTGTGATTGAACGGTTTATTTTTTGAAATAAATATATATATATTCGCTTTGCAAACTGACTTTTATGCGCGTGTCCGATAAGTATCCGACGCGTGCTCTGTCCTTGCGGGCGAAAAGATGGAGGTTTGTTTTGAGCAATACTATGAAGCTCCGAAGCGGAGCTACTATTCCGCAGGTCAGCCGCGAGGAGGCGGACAAGAAGCATTATCTGACCCGTGGAGTCCTTACGCAGATGCACCTTATGCCTAACGGCGATCCCGCGGCGTTCGATAAGAGTGAGGATGGAAGTCTTATCTACTATTTCGATCCTTCAAAGGTCGTTGAAGCGCCGCCCGAGCAGTGGTATTATCCCAGAAGCCGCAAGGAGTGCAGAACTCTTGACAGCGGAACGACTATTGAAAGAATGAGCATCAAGCGCGCCGCATCCTGCGGCTATTATACCCGCGAGAGGCTTTCGCAGATGCATTACGACGTCATCGAGGAGCCCGTTGCGTTTACGGTCAAGGGCGACGGAAATACTGTCTATTTTTACGATAAAAAGACGGCGCTCCGCCTTCCTCTCTCCTGCGTGAAGTGCGGCAAGGACGTGAGATACAGAAAGAAGCTCTGCCGTGCCTGCTACGAGGAGGATCTTGCCGAGAGAAGACGCGAGGGCGACCTTCACAGAAACGCGTTCTACGGTATGGACAGAAAAAGAGTGCTTTTCTTTGATCTCGAGCTTACGGGCGTTTACGACCACGACGAGATAATTTCTATCTCGATAGTCGACGCCGAGGGTAGCGTGATAATGGATACCTTCGTCAAGCCCGCGCACAAGAAAAAGTGGAAGCATACCGAGAAGATACACGGAATAACGCCCGATATGGTAGCGGACTCTCCTCTGCTTGACGAGCTTATTCCCGAGATAAAGAGAATTTTTGCCGAGGCTGATAATATTATCGCTTACGGCGTTTCGACCGACTACAGTCACATCAAATATATTTACGACACCGAAGCCGAAAGGGAATGGCTCAGAAGCAAGACGAGATGCTGCGCTAACGAGTTCGTCCGCTTTGCTCACGAGCATCTTCCCGACCTCTCCCACGCCTCTCTTACCGACGCTATGGCGGCGCTTGATATAAGCTGGGAGGGCGGTATTGCCCACACCTCTATCGCTGACACCATCGGTTGTATGAAGGTCTGGGAAAGATTGTTCCCCAACTATTATTCGACCGAGGAAGAGGTCGGAGCGGAGGCAGATGAGGAATGAAAGAGATTTTACTTTGTAAATACGGCGAGATAGTCCTCAAGGGAGCTAATAAGCGATATTTTGAGGACACTCTCTGCCGAGAGCTGAGACAGAGATCCAGAAAACACGGAAATTTCAATATCAGCCGCGCGCAAAGCACTATTTATATCGAGCCCCTTGACAATTTTACCAATATCGACGGAATGTTTGATTCGGCTATGAAGGTCTTTGGCATCGCGGCTATCGGAAGAGCCGCGGTCTGCGAAAAGAATATCGAGGACATCAAGAGAGTAACGAGAGAATATATTCCGCAGTTCCTTGAAGGTAAAAAGAGCTTTAAGGTAACGGGAAAGAGAAGCGATAAGGCTTTTCCGCTAAACTCTATGGAGCTTGCCGAGATACTCGGCGGAGAGATCCTTGACGCTACGGGCGGCAGGATAAAGGTCGACGTTCATTCTCCCGAGATAACCGTTAAGGTCGAGGTCAGGGAGAGAGCGGCGTACGTCCACGCGGGACAGTTCCACGGAGCGGGCGGTATCCCCGTCGGCACGAGCGGTCACGGCATGCTGCTTTTGTCGGGCGGCATAGATTCCCCCGTTGCGGG
>JAZSJO010000015.1:0-8572 GCA_045534365.1 Eubacteriales bacterium | reverse complement strand
ACCGCTTGGCCTCCGACTTAGGCGCTCCCGCCACACCTTTAGTCAAGGTTGGCGACAAGGTCAAGGTAGGTCAGAAGATAGCCGACGCGAGCGGATACGTTTCCTCGCCTATCCACGCCTCCGTTTCGGGTAAGGTAACTAAAATCGAGGACTATCTTCGTCCCGACGGAAGAGTCGTTCCTGCCATAAGGATCGAAAGCGACGGTCTTATGACTCCCTGCGACGGTATATCCGTTCCCGAAGTCAATAGCCTTGACGATCTTATCGGCGCGTCTCGTGATTCTGGTCTCGTTGGACTTGGCGGCGCGGGATTTCCCTTTTCGGTCAAGCTTGACGCGTTGAAAAAAGGCACTATCGACACGATAATTATCAACGGTGCAGAATGTGAGCCTTATATAACCTGCGACACCTACTGTATGCTTTACGAGTACGAATGGGTAGTCAAGGGGATCCGACTTTTTGAAAAATATGCCGATTCGGTCAAAAATTACATTATCGGAATCGAAAAGAACAAGTCCGATTGTATAGCGAAGCTTAAGGAGGTCTTCAAGGGTGACGACAAGGTTACAGTCAAGACGCTTCCCGACACTTATCCTCAAGGCGGCGAAAAAGTGCTGATCTACAACACAACGCACCGTATAATCCACGAAGGAAAACTCCCCGCGGACGTAAACGTGATAGTAATGAACGTTACTTCCCTTTCGATCCTCGCAAAATACGTTGAAACGGGTATGCCTCTTACCTCGAGATGCGTTACCGTCGACGGCTCGGCTATAGCTACTCCCAAGAACGTTATTGCGCCCGTTGGAACTCCCATAAGAGTTCTCGTTGAATTCTGCGGAGGTCTTAAGGAAGAAGCGGGAAAGGTGCTTTTCGGCGGACCTATGATGGGTATACCCGCATCCTCGCTTGACGAGCCTACAGCGAAAACAACGGGTGGAATTACAATACTCAGCCTAAAAGACTCTATTCTTCCCGAGCCTTCCGCCTGCATACATTGCGGAAGATGCGTTCGCGCGTGTCCTCTCCACCTCTCTCCCGTGACCTTTACCAAGGCGCTTTCGGCAGAGACCAAGGAAGAAAAGATCGCTATGCTTGAAAATAGCAAGGTCATGCTTTGTATGGAATGCGGTTGTTGCTCGTACGTTTGCCCCGCAAGCCGTCCGCTCGTTCAGAATAACCGTATAGGCAAATCGGTCATTCGCGAGCATCAGGCTCATCTGGCAAGCACGAAAAAGTGACGGAGGTTTGAATTTATGAATAATAATCTAATAGTTTCTACGTCTCCGCATTTTCACGGCAAGGCTTCAACGAGCACTATTATGCGAGACGTTATCATCGCGCTCGTTCCCGCCGCCGTTGCCGCTATCGTGTTCTTCGGTTGGCAAGCGCTCACGATTCTCTGCGTTTGTATCGCTACTTCGGTATTGTCGGAGTTTCTCTTCAATATCATTTGCAAGAAGAAGCAGACCGTCGGTGACCTCAGCGCGATCGTAACGGGATTGCTGCTTGCGCTCATTCTTCCTGCTACGGCGAGCATCTGGCATTGCATAGTCGCCTCGGTATTTGCAATAATCGTAGTTAAATGTCTGTTCGGCGGAATCGGTTGCAATTTCGTAAACCCCGCGATGACGGCAAGAGTTTTCCTGCTGATCGCATTCAGCGAAAGCTTGGCAGGCGGAGCAAGAACTCTTTTCCAGCCTGAGATCACTTCAAACGCTACGCACGTTTCGGGTGCTACCGAGATCGTATCAAGCGCAACTCCACTTGAGGCGATAAGAGAAGGCGCGACAAATCTCCCCTCTCTGCTAGATATGCTTATAGGCAATCGCGGCGGTGCTATCGGTGAGACCTGCGCTATCGCCCTTATACTCGGATTCGTTTATTTGCTTATAAGAAGAGTTATCTCATGGCATACTCCCGTTATCTACGTTGGCACAGTATTCATTCTCTCGCTCTTATTCAAGCAGGATATTACATACGCTCTTTATCAGGTGCTTGGCGGCGGTCTGCTCTTGGGCGCTATTTTTATGGCAACCGATTACGTTACAACGCCTATAACACGTAAAGGCAATGTTGTATTCGCTCTCGGTTGTGGAATACTGACAGCGATGGTTCGTTTTTGGGGCTCATATCCCGAGGGCGTGTCCTTCGCGATACTCTTTATGAATATCGTAACACCCTATATCGAAAAGCTTTGCGCTCCAAAGCCCATAGGAGGTGTTAAAAAATGATGAGTAAATTAAAACCCACTGTAGTTCTTGGAGCTATCTCTCTCATCGTCGTTTTGATGCTCGCTCTCGTAAATTCGGTAACGTCTCCGATAATCAAAGCCGCACAGGAGGAAAAGGTACAAGCAACGCTTTCTCAGGTGCTTCCCGAGGGAAAAAACTTCGTTAAAATTCAAGATATTTCCGCGCTTGACGAAATAGTTGACGCGGTTTATACCGAAGACGGCGGCGGATACGTATTTCAGCTTACCGTTATCGGTTATCAGCCCGGCTTGCAGATCTTGTGCGGTGTCAACGCAGAGGGTATCGTTACCGGTGCAGAATATACGATCTCTAACGAAACCAACGGCGCCGAGGACATTCTTGGCGCGAGCTACGTAGGTGATACGAACGACACCGTCACGGCAGAGATCATCGGCGGCTCTACCAAGACCTCCGAGGCCTATTATAACGCGATAAAGACCTCTCTTGAGTCCTTTAAAATACTTACCGCTAAGGAGGATGCACGATGAAAAACAACAAATTGGCTATCCTTCTTAAAGGTATAATTGCAGAAAACCCCGTTTTAATATTGGTGCTGGGTACTTGCCCCACGCTTGCAACTACGGGCAACATCATCTCGGCGCTTTCGATGGGACTTGCAGCTACCTTCGTTCTCGTTTGCTCGAACGCAGTAATATCGGCGCTCCGCAAGGTGATTCCAAACACGGTGCGAATTCCCTGCTACATAGTTATTATCGCAGGCTTCGTTACCCTTCTTCAGATGACGCTTCAGGCGTTCCTGCCCGACATTTATGATATGCTCGGCGTTTATCTTGCGCTTATCGTCGTAAATTGTATCATTCTCGGCAGAGCCGAAATGTTCGCGAGAAAGAACCCGGTTCTTGATTCTGTCTGCGACGGTCTTGGAATGGGAATCGGATTTTTAGCAGCTCTCGTTGCTATGGCTACTATAAGAGAGGTGCTTGGCGCGGGAAGCTTTGCAGGCATAGTAATTCCCTTTATGGATAATTTCAAGATACCGATATTGACTATGGCACCCGGCGGTTATCTCGTTTTCGGTATTCTCATCGCCGTAATGAATAAGATCACCGCCAAGAAGGGCGGCGTCAAGAAAAAATCCTTCTCCTGCGAGGGTTGTCCCACGGCGCATCTTTGTAATAAGACCTCTTGTGACGAGTCTGAAAGCTCTGTAAAGGAGGAAAAGGCAAATGATTAAGAATTTGATATTGATACTTATGGGCGGAGTGCTTATAAATAACTACGTCCTTCAGCAATTTCTCGGAATCTGTCCCTTTCTGGGAGTTTCCAAAAAGGCAACTCAGGCATTTGGTATGGGAGTCGCCGTTACCTTCGTAATGCTTTTCGCTACCGCGGCTACCTGGCCTATCTACACCTATCTGCTCGACCCTAACGGTCTTGCTTATCTTCAAACTATCGTATTCATTCTCGTTATCGCAACGCTCGTTCAGTTCGTTGAAATAGTATTGAAGAGATTTATCCCCTCGCTCTTCAAGGCTTTGGGCGTATATCTTCCCCTTATTACAACCAACTGCGCTGTGCTTGGAGTTGCTCTCAACAACATCACCGACGGTTTCAATTTCATTGAATCTATGGTATCATCCCTCGGCGTTGGTCTTGGATTCCTTCTTGCAATGGTGCTTTTCGCAGGTGTTCGCTCGAAGATCGAGAACTATCCGGCGCCCAAAGCATTTAAAGGATTACCAACCACGCTTATCGCCGCTTCGCTCGTTGCGCTTTCCTTTTACGGATTCGCGGGAGTGTTCGAAAACCTTTTGGCGTAAGGAGGTAAGATTATGAACATATTGATCCCCGTTCTTATCTCTCTTGCCATCGCGGTCGTGTGCGGCGTTATACTTACCGTCGCTTCGCGTCTGTTTGCGGTAAAGGAGGATGAAAAATACCTGAAAATTCGCGACTGTCTTCCCGGTGCTAACTGCGGAGCATGCGGATACAGCGGCTGTGACAGTTACGCAAAGGCACTATCCATAGCAGAATGCTCCTCCACAAACCTCTGTGTTCCCGGAGGCGACGGTGTGGCAAAGGAGATCGCGAGCGTTCTTGGTGTTGAAGCCGAGACCGTAGTTGAAAAGGTCGCTTACGTTGCTTGTAACGGTAATTGCGACGCGACAAAAAGAAAATACGACTATCACGGTGTTCCAAGCTGTAAGCTCGCAAATATGAGCTACAACGGTGATAAGCTCTGCACCTTTGCCTGCCTTGGTTACGGCGATTGTGCCATCGTATGTCCTCAGGACGCGATCTTCATTGAAAACGGCGTAGCAAGAATAGACCCTCAGAAGTGTATCGGCTGCGGACTATGCGCGAAGACCTGCCCCAACGGCATAATCAAGCTCGTCGACGACACGGTAAAGGTTGCTGTCCTCTGCTCCAATCACGACAAGGGCGCAATAACGAGAAAGGCTTGTACCAACGGTTGTATAGGATGCGGTAAATGTGAAAAGACCTGTCAGCACGACGCTATTCACGTCGAAAACAATCTCGCCGTCATCGATTACGAAAAATGCACGGGATGCGGAGAGTGCGCAAAAGTCTGTCCCATTCATTGCATAGCAGGAGAAAGCTGCGTCCGCGGCGCGCATTCAAATTAAAGAATAAAAAAGATAGCCTCCAGAGGAAGCTATCTTTTTTATTTATCTCTTACATCTCTTAACGACGTCGTTTATTTTGTTCACAAGAGCCTCTGTAGCATATCTGGGGCTGACTCTCCAGCGCCAATTTCCTTCAGCAATCGAGGGAGTGTTCATTCTGCCCTCCTCGTTCGTCAGTTCAAGGTAATCCTGCATAGGAATGATGCAAAGATTGCAACGGCTACGCATTGCAAGCTCGATAGTCGCGTAGGTTGCGCTCTGTCCCTTTCTACGAGGACAATAGCGCTTGAAGTTATCAAGAGATGCGCCTGAAAGCGTCTTATACCAGGAAGCGGTACAGTCGGAGTCGTGTGAGCCTGTGTACACTACGCAATTTTCTGTGGTATAGTTCTTGGGAAGATATTCGCTATCCTCGTCGTAAAACCCGAACTGAAGCATCTTCATTCCGGGGAATCCAGTGGCACTCAAAAGCTCTCTGACGTCATCCGTTATAAATCCGAGGTCCTCCGCAATGATCTTAGCCTTAGGCAATGCAGCTTTGATAGCCTCAAACAGCTTCGATCCCGGCGCCTGGCACCACTGACCTTTGCGGGCATTCACGTCGCCGTAAGGGATCGAATAGAAGCTTGCGAATCCGCGGAAATGGTCGATACGGAGGATATCGTAGAGGTTGAACGCCGCCTTGACTCTGTCTATCCACCAGCCAAAGCCTTCTTTCTCCATTTTTTCCCAATCGTATATGGGATTTCCCCAAAGCTGACCGTCCTCGGCATAAGCGTCGGGAGGACAACCTGCAACTACCTTGGGGGAAAAGTTTTCGTCAAGCAAAAATTGCTCGGGAGCCGCCCAGACGTCAACGCTATCGTGAGCCACGTATATCGGAATATCACCGATTATTACTATTTTCTTGGAGTGAGCGTATTCAACAAGCGCGCGCCATTGCTTTGCAAACTCAAACTGAATCCATTTCCAAAAGCCTGCTTCTTCAACGAATGGCTCGGCATTCATTCTCGCCAAAACTACGTTTTTATGCTCAAACGCCCATTCGGTCCAAGAACGGTATCCGTAATTGACCTTAAGAGCCATAAAGAGCGAATAATCTTCAAGCCAATCAGCATTTTTGCGGCAAAAAGCCTTGTAAGCGGCATCGGGGACAAATCTTGAATACGCCTTGCGCAAAATATCATATCTCGTAAAGAACAGATGACCGTAATCAACCTTTTTGGAGTCGATCTTCACAGATTTAAGCTCGTCTGCAGTCAGAAGCCCGTCCTTTTTCAAAAGCTCAAGGTCGATAAAATAGGGGTTTCCTGCCTTTGAAGCGGGAGACTGATAGGGACTGTCGCCGTATGACGTGGGATTAAGCGGCAAGACCTGCCAGCATTTTTGTCCCGTTTTTTCAAGAAAATCAACAAAATCAAAAGCACCCTTACCGAAAGAGCCTATACCGTATTGTGAAGGCAACGAGCTTATTGGCATAAGAATGCCACACTTGTGAGCAAATCCAAAATTTTGTCTGCAATCATTCATAAAAGTCACCGCCTGATATTTGTATTATATAAATATATTATAACATTTTAATCTGTCGTTGTCAATCGTAATTTGTCTTGTATCTCAAAGATTCTCGATCCCAATCTTCAAAGCCCGTTATAAGAATCTTCTTCACTTAATCTCTCCTCGCCTTAAAAAAGCTCGAAAGTATCTCTGCGCATTCACTCTCCATAAATCCGCCTTCGATCAAAGGCTTATGATTCAAGGGATAAGAGCACATATTAAGAACGCTACCGCAGGCGCCTGCCTTTGCGTCCTTTGTACCGAAAACCACTTTCCTAAGCCTTGAATTGATTATCGCGCCCATACACATCGGACAAGGCTCAAGCGTAACGTATAGCGTACATTTATCAAGATGCCAACCACCGAGAGCTTCGCATGCGTTGCGTATTGCCAAAAGCTCGGCGTGTCCCGTTGCGTCTTTCGTAGACTCTCTGTTATTGCGCGCAGAAGCTATGATCTCGCCGTCCATAACGATTACCGCGCCCACGGGGACTTCTCCCTCCCGTGCCGCCTCTCTTGCTTCCTCAAGCGCAATATTCATATATTTATTATCACTCATTTTTAAACCTCTTATTCTTTGACGTATCATTGATTAATTGTAACATATATTTTTACTATTTTCAAGACGTTAATAAAAAATAACCGCTATTCAAACGAATAACGGTTATTTTTTATTGAATTACAGAGGCAAATTACTTGTTACCGCCTGCGAGCTTAGCGATCTCTGCAGCGTAGTCCTCTTCCTTCTTCTCGATACCCTCGCCCTTTTCAAAACGAACGAAGGATTCGATCTTGATGGAACCGCCCATAGCCTTTGCGCTATTTGCAACGTACTTTGCAACGCTTTCGTGATCGTCAGCCTTAACGTACTCCATATCAACGAGACAGTTGCTCTCGTAGAACTTGCCAAGCTTACCCATAATTATGTCCTCAAGAACCTTCTCGGGCTTGTTAGCCATCTTAGGATCGTTTGCGAGCTGAGCCTTTATGATGTTCTTCTCGCTCTCGATAACACTTGCGGGAACAGCGTTTCTGTCAAGGTAAGGAGTGGGATATGCGCCAACCTGAAGCGCGATGTTCTTTGCGAACTCTGCGAAATCAGCGTGATCAGCGCAGTCGGTGTCGAACTTAACGATAACACCGATAGAGCCCATACCGTGAATATAGGTGCTGGTTACACCGTCAACAACTGCGAAACGTCGGCTAGTGATCTTCTCACCGATCTGGAATATAAGCTCCTTGAGCTTTGCGTCAACGGTAACACCCTCGTAATCGGAAGCGAGAAGCTCCTCAACGTTTGCGGGATTGTTAGCGATGATGCTCTTAAGAAGGTTCTTAACGAACTCTTTGAACTTCTCGTTCTTTGCAACGAAGTCGGTCTCGGTGTTGACCTCAACGATAGCGGTCTTGCCGTTCTCTGCGAGTACGTCAACGATACCGTCTGCTGCGATTCTGGTAGCCATTTTGGACTCAGCCTTAAGCTCGCCCTTCTCACGAAGCATCTTTATAGCCGCGTCCATATCACCGTCTGCCTCAACGAGTGCCTTCTTGCACTCCATCATACCGATACCGGTCTTTGCTCTGAGAGCAGCAACGTCTTTTGCTGTAATAGTAGCCATTTTAGGAAATTCCTTTCTATTTAATTCAATTATGCACGAAACGAATTAAGCTTCTGCGTTCTCTGCGTCCTCGGTTGCCTCAGCCTCGGTCTTCTCTTCAACTGCCTCAGCGGTGGTCTCGCCCTGCTTACCCTCGATAACTGCATCTGCAATTACGGAGGAGATGAGCTTGATCGCGCGGATAGCGTCGTCATTACCGGGGATAACGTAGTCAGCGTCGTCGGGATCGCAGTTGGTATCAACGATAGCGATTACGGGGATACCGAGCTTCTTAGCCTCGAGAACTGCGTTTCTCTCCTTGCGGGGGTCAACGATGAAAATAGCGTCGGGAAGCTGTTCCATGGTCTTGATACCGCCGAGGTTCTTCTCGAGGTCGAAGATCTCCTTCTGGAGCTTAGCAACTTCCTTCTTGGGGAGCATCTCGAATGTGCCGTCCTCAGCCATCTTGTTAAGAGCGTTGAGACGAGCGATAGATCTCTTGATGGTCTTGAAGTTGGTCATCATACCGCCGGGCCAACGAACGTTTACGTAGTAC